>JAYVRE010000320.1:0-3688 GCA_043776535.1 Methylotenera sp.
GCGCAGCTCGCTTTTAATATACGCATAATATATCGGCGCGGCAACAATGCCAGCTATGCCGAATGCGGCTTCCATTGCCAGCATGGCGATTAATAGCTCCCAAGCATTAGCACGAATTTGACCGCCGACTATGCGCGCATTTAAAAAATATTCAAACTTGTGAATCACCACCAAATAGCCCAGCGAGGCAATAGCTACGTTGAGAGATTGGCTTAAACTCACAATCACAATAATGGTGTTTGATATTAAATTGCCTACCACTGGGATTAAGCCCACCACAAAAGTAATCGCTATCATGGTCTTTACTAAAGGCAGATGTACGCCCATTAAAGGCAAAATCGCCGCTAAATAAACTGCAGTAAAAAACGCGTTAATCGCCGCTATACGCACTTGTGCAAATACCACGCGCCTAAAGGCTTGTCCAAATAACCAAGCGCGCTGCGCCAAGGCGAGAGCAAACGGTTTGTAATGATCATCCTTGGTAGCCTCTCGCAACGCCACCATGCCGCCTACAATCATGCCGATGAGCACATGCGCGGTGGCGCGGCCCGCTTCTTTGCCTACCACTTGCAAAGCATCTGCATTTTCGCGCAACCAAACTGCGGCGTGCGCTTTAAATGTGATGGCATCAGCTGGTAAGCGTTCTAATACCCAGCTTGGCAGAACCTTGCGTGAGTCTTCAATAATCTGCGCCATTTTGGCGAATAGCACCGTTAAGCTACCAGATTCTGATCTGAAAAACGCTACTAAACCAGCGCCCGCCAAGCTTAACAAGCCAACAATAATGGTGGCTAATATCGCAATAGCAATCAGTTTGGCGCGCGCGCCTGGCAGCCTGCGCGCGATGTGGGGCGTTAACATGAGAATGAGCTCATACACTAACAGACCAGCCAATAAAGCAGGCAACAAGTGAAATTTCAACGTGATTAGCATCGCCATACCAATCAATATCCATGCGGCAATGTCATGCTTAGTAATTAAGCGATTGGTGGCTGAATTAACAGTCTGATTTGTTTGCATGTTGATGGTCTTTATTAACTAGTCTTTTTAACTGAATCTATTCATAAAAGCGCTAATTTCGATGGCAGGTAAGCTAATTTCAACATGCACTGCGTCATCAAATATTTTATTTAAAATCATACCTTTTAGCTGCCTAAGTGTACGCGTTAATTCATCCATACGGTTGTATTGTATCGTTAATTTTAGCAGTTTCATCTCAACAAAAGGCAATATAGATGCGGCTTCTAGCGCCATCTTGGCCGTGCCGCCATAAGCACGAGCCAAACCACCTATGCCTAGATTTATGCCGCCATAATAACGGATGACACCAACACATACATTGATTAAATCGCGCCCTTCTAGCATTTGCAAAATGGGCTTGCCCGCCGCACCGCTTGGCTCACCAGCATCAGAAAAGCGCGGCACTATCATATGGTTTCCTAGGCCATCAGTGGTTTTTATGCGAAACGCATAGGCTAAGTGACTTGCAGATTGGTGTTGCGTGGCTATGGCGCGTAAAAATCCACCCACTTGTTGCTCAGATTCGCACTGCGCTGCCCATGCGTAAAAGCGTGATTTATTGATGGTTTGCTCTGCAGCGCCTGCTTTTTCAATCGTCAGCACCTTATGTAAAAACCTTATGTAAGACCTTGGTATAAACCTGTAATATTGCCGCTGGTATCGACCCCAATGCGTTGACTAGCGGGCGCGACAATCGGCTTAAACCGCGAGGCTTGGGCGATTTCAATGTTAGTTAGCACAACACTATCTTCCCTTAAAAATAGAGCCTAATATCCCACGAATAATTTGGCGGCCGAGTTGTGAACCAATGGCGCGCGCTGTCGATTTTGCAGCACTTTCTAAAATACTGTCTGAGCGAGAAGTTTTTTTGCCACCGCCTAGTACACCGCCCCAATCGAAGCCCTTCTCTTCTTGTGGCGCTTCTTCCGCCGCTTGCTCTACAGCACGTTTTTTCAAAATCTCGTAGGCAGACTCTCTATCTACTTGTTTCTCGTAAAAGCCGCGCAAATTAGAATTGTTAATGGTGGCAGCGCGTTCAGCCTCCGTAGCAGGCCCGATGCGGCTTTGCGGCGGGCATACAAACGCGCGTTCAACAGGTGTGGGAATGCCTTTTTCATCTAAAAATGAGACTAGCGCCTCACCCACGCCCAGCTCGGTAATCGCCGTTGCCACATCTACTTTTGGGTTCACTCTAAACGTTTCTGCTGCCGATTTTACGGCTTTTTGATCGCGCGGTGTAAATGCGCGCAAGGCATGTTGCACGCGGTTACCCAGTTGGCCAAGCACAATATCGGGAATATCCAGTGGATTTTGGCTCACAAAATAAATGCCTACGCCTTTGGAGCGAATTAATCGCACCACTTGCTCGATTTTTTGCAGCAGTGCTTGCGGCGCATCGGTAAATAGCAAATGCGCTTCATCAAAGAAAAACACCAGCTTCGGTTTTTCTAAATCACCCACTTCTGGTAATTTTTCGAACAGCTCTGACAGCAGCCACAGCAATAACGTGGCATAGACACGCGGCGAATTAAATAGCTGATCTGAAGCCAAAATATTAATCACGCCGCGACCTTGACTATCGGTTTGCATCAAATCATCTAAATTCATGGCAGGCTCGCCAAACAGCAAATCACCACCTTCGGTTTCTAACTGCAATAAACTGCGCTGAAGCGCGCCAACACTGGCTGCCGAGATATTGCCATATTCTGTTTGGTATTCTGTCGAGCGCTCCGCCGCGTGCTGCGACATGGCGCGCAAATCTTTTAAATCGAGCAACAACCAACCCTTGTCATCAGCGATTTTAAAAATCGAGTTAATCACACCACTTTGCACATCGTTTAAATTGAGCATACGCGCCAGCAACAGTGGCCCCATTTCGGCCACTGTTGTTCTAACAGGGTGGCCTTTTTTACCAAACACATCCCAAAAAGTCACTGGCGAAGCTTGTGGTTTATAATCGGTCAAACCCAACAAAGCAATGCGTGCATCTACCTTTGGGTTACCGCCACCCGCTTGGCTCATACCCGATAAATCACCTTTTACATCGGCCATAAAAACGGGTACACCAAGTGCAGAAAAACCTTCTGCCAGCGTTTGCAATGTCACCGTTTTGCCAGTACCAGTTGCGCCTGCAATTAAGCCGTGGCGATTGGCCATTTTAGGTAAAATGTAGAGGAAACTTTCTGATTTTGCGATGCGGATGGGTTCGGTCATTTGGGGTTCCGATATTAGCTGAATCGATGTAAATATTGCATGCGAACATGTTACCTGTACTGATGTTACAAGTCACCTTTCCGCGCTTTGCTCATCAACAAAATCAGCGCATCTTCAAGCTCTTGTGCAGATTTTTTTGCGCGCTCTGTGGGATTTTTGATGCTTTTTAAATCAAATGTTGGGCGATCAAGCCCCAAAAACAGTTTTAATTTTTTATTAGCATCAGGTTTCTCGTACAAAGCGATTCGGCATGGGGCAAATACTAGAAATTCGGGGTGATCTAGCATGATATCGGTACCCATGGTGAGGTTACACAGCGCGTGTACTTCTTTAACGCCTTGTGGGTCGATACCACGCAACTTAATGTGATCGCCAATGGGAAAATTGGCTGGATTCACAAAGTTCATGCCTTCACTCACCGATTTTAGGCTATCTACCACGTCTTGATAACTCA
>JAYVRE010000321.1:0-14470 GCA_043776535.1 Methylotenera sp.
TGGATAGTACCAACTTGGCATGCGGCACCTAATCCCGATGCCATTAACATCATCCTTGATCCTGGTCTAGCATTTGGTACAGGCAGCCACCCTACTACGCATTTATGCTTAGAATGGCTTACACAAAACATTAACCATACCGAAACGGTGTTGGATTATGGCTGTGGTTCTGGTATTTTGGCTATAGCCGCCAAAAAACTCGGCGCCAAGCAAGTGGTAGGCGTAGATATTGACCACCAAGCCATACAAGCAAGCATTTATAACGCAGAACAAAATCACGTAGAAGCTGTGTTCTTCATGGCAAACGCTTACAAAACACAAGCAGCCGATATTGTCGTGGCAAATATTCTGTCTAGTGCGCTCATGGTGCTGGCGCCATCTTTAGCTAGTGCTTGCAAGACACAGGGTAAAATTGCTTTGTCTGGCATACTAAAAGAACAAGTTGAGCAGTTATTAGCTATTTACAGTGAATGGTTTGTAATGAATCCACCCACTTATAAAGAGGCATGGGTATTACTCACTGGAATAAAAAAACCATGACACTCGTCACTATTTGCCCTGCCTGTTCCACACAGTTTTTTGTGACACAGGCTCAACTGAAAGCTAATCATGGCAAAGTACGTTGTGGGCAATGTAAGCAGGTTTTTAATGCTAATGAATATCTCAATGAACTCAATATAAACGAACAAATAAGCAACGAAGCTAGCATTGATCCCACTAATATTGACAGCTTAGCTGAAACAATACCCGATGAAGATACTCAAGTAACACCCACACAAATTAATGTGCAAGCGTCAGAAACAGAACCAACTGCAGAGTTGGCAGAAGAAACGATAGTGACAGCATCAACAGACGCAGGCACTACTGCACATGCTGCACAAGCCGTTCCTCAAGATTTGGCGGCGGCTGTGCAACTGGTCGAAATTTTCATGAGGCCAGAATTTGTTGAATCTGAACCAGCACAGATAGAAGATTACTTTGCTACAACCTCCAAATTAAAAAACACAGCTGCTAAAAAGACTCCGCGTTGGTTAATGCTATTATCTCTACTGACATTACTACCACTAGCCGTAGGCCAAACTATATATTATTTTAGAACTCCTATTGCATCACAACTCCCACAAACCAAACCCTATCTAGTTCAAGCCTGCGCATTGATTGGCTGTAAAGTGGCCCTACCCAAACGCTTAGATATGTTAGCGATTGATGATTCAGAAATGCGTGAAGATGTTCACTATGAGCATGTACTACTGTTTTCAATTACTCTTATCAACAAAGCCAATGTGGCATTAAGTTACCCCTCGATAGAGCTAACCCTTACTGACGCTAATGATGAAACTGTTATACGGCGCACTATCACACCAGAAAAGTACCTAGCGCTCAATCATAACGCCGCGATTGGCAAAATTGACGCTGGCATTGCAGCAAAAGATAGGCTACAGCTCAAGCTGGCACTTAATACCAATGACATGACAACTGCAGGTTATAGGCTAGAACTTGTTGAATAATGTTTTAATTATTATTATATCTAATGAAAATCATTAGGCTGAATTAATCATTCGGCATAGCACTATTATTAAACAGTTCTGTATTATTTAATTATAGATTGTATTACTTAATTAACAAAACTTTAGGAGAAATATTATGTGGACAACACCAGCAGCTACTGAAATGCGTTTTGGCTTTGAAGTAACAATGTACGTAATGAATAAATAAGTTTAATTAACCCTAATTAAATTTAAAAAGCCCAGTGAGAAATCACTGGGCTTTTTTCTTTTGCAACCCTGTTTGTACGACTATGTTTGCTAATATCTGTTTATATGTGCCATACTCGAACATTAACAAAGTTTCATCAACACCCTAAACAACATATTGAGGATAGTAAAATGGCAGAAGCAAAAGGTTTAAGCACCCCAGTTACAATGAAAAGTGAGCTAGCAGCTCTAGTGGGCGCAAGTTCACTACCACGTACTGAAATCACTAAAAAAATATGGGATTACATTAAAGCCAACAAATTACAGACTAAAACTGTAAACGGCGCAGCGATGGATGCAGGCAAATATATTGTATGTGATGATAAATTGCACCCAATTTTCAAAAACACAAAATCAACCAGCAAATCAGGTAAATTAACTGACCTGACAGATATTAAAGTAGGCGAAACCGTAGATATGATGCAAATGGCCGCAGTTGTTGGCGCCAATATCGCTTAATTTAGCTTAATGAACAAGTAATCTTTTTTAACTTGTTTAATTAAAATCATAAAGCCCAGTGAGCAATCACTAGGCTTTTTTGTTGGCCAATCAAATCAGGTTATTTTCGTCTATCTTTTGTACAGAAAACTTGGTCTGACTCCAAAACATTACTTTACTAAGTGTTTTATAGAGATTATTTTCAATATTTGATGGATATGCTTTTTAAGATTAACTTAAAAACCAACAATTGGCTTAGCCAACTTTCACTAAAGCATTCTCGTTCACTTCATGCACTAACTGAATCACTTTATTAGCACTTGCGTCATCAAATACGCCAATCAACCCATCTTGGTGGATGTTGGTAAATGGAGGTTGAAACAACATGGCTTTATCAATCATGCCGTTTTTAGTTAAATAGCTAATAATATTGTTGATAAAAGTCATTTGGTCGGCTTTTAGCGAACCTGTTTGAATAAACTCTGCAAAGGTGTCTTGTGCAGCGGCGACTTCCAAGCCAACAATACTGCGAATAAATACGCCTAATGGTTTGTCACCGTAGGTGTCAATATAGTCTTGCTTAGAACCCACAGTTTCGCCATCAAACAAAATAGATTCCAACGCATTAATTTCTGTTTCAGTAATCGGCTTATTGGTTCTGAGTTTTTGAATCACCAAATGGTTGCTATGCGTGCGCACGTAAGACTCCACGCGGTCTTTATAGCTTTGCAAACGGCCATAAGCGGGAATCAAATCATGTTGCTTCACGCCCATAAAATCCAACTCATCTTCAAAATTAGTCTCAATGTTGATCTGCGACTCTTTATCCAGATATTTAATTAAATCGCGCATGGCAACACGCACATTTTCTAAGCGGTTAATGTTAATGGCTTTCCAAAACTGCTCAATTTGTAACTCATTCAGCATATGCACTTGCTTGGCAATTTGCGGAATATTCTGTTTCTTCAACAAAGCCTTGGCAGTACTGCTAATCTGCGTAATATAGCGCTCAGTGCTATAGGCGGCAGTTAACAAAGCCAATTGATAATTCAAAATTAAAATATCAAAGCGTTTTGCCGATTCATCATCGGTTTTAGCGGGCAATGCCAAGGCTGAAAGTGATGTATTAATATCCAATAAATCACTTTTAGATAAATTTTGCCAGCGCGCATGTTCGCTATATTCAACAACAGAGCGTAATTTGGCTTTTACCACAAAGCGTTCTCTATCTAACGCGGCAACGGTTTGGTATAAGTCGGTAATATAACTTTCTGCCAACTCGCGTTCAGTATCTGTGCTTTCGGGCTTGTCGCGCACCAGCATGGCTACTTCCAATTTTCCTTCAAATATTTGTTGCGTCAGACTCTTAATGGCGTGGCTTTTTGCGCCATCTGGGTTGGCATCAAAAAACTCAAAGTTTTGGCAATAATCAAAAATCACAAACTCGGTTTTATGGCGACCAACACCAAATAAATCTGGGCAAAGCCGAGTGCCTCTACCTATCATTTGCCAAAATTTGGTGGCTGATTTCACTTGCTTAAAAAATACCAAATTCGCCACACGCGGCGCATCCACGCCTGTATCCATCATGTCCACAGAAACGGCAATCTGTGGGTCATTCTCTACATATTTATCTACAAAAGTTACCAGCAAACTTTGCGCTTTCGACTCATAGTTATCAATCACCCGTAAAAACTTGCCAGAATATTCAGGGTAATTTTTATTAAAGCGCTCCTCAATAAACAGCGCATGCGTATGGTTTTTGGCAAAAATAATAGTTTTGGCTAGTCGCTCGCCGCCTTGCACTTTAATGCCATCGGTCATTAAGTGGTTCAGCACTTTATCTACAGTATCGGTATTAAATAACCAGGTATTCAGCGCCGCGCTAGAAATTTCATCAGGCGCTTCACCCTCAGTGGGGTCGCCGAATTTTTCTTCGTATTCGGTTTTTTCACGGTCAGAAAGTTGATTGTAATGCACGCCTTCACGTATAAATTTTAGCGGCACAGACATCGCTTTTGGCGGCACTAAAAATTTATCAGCCACGGCGCTATCTAACTCATAGGCAAAGGTTGGGTTGTCATCTTCAATGCCAAATAAACCATAGGTGTTATGGTCAACCTCGGTTTTAGGCGTAGCGGTTAAGCCGATTAGTAAAGCATCAAAATATTCAAAAATCGCCCTGTATTTTTGGTATACCGAGCGATGCGCCTCATCAATAATAATTAAATCAAAATGCCCCACGCCATAAAAGCGCTCGCCATCTAATACGCCATCTATACGGTTCATAATGGTAGGGTAGGTAGAAAACACTAATCGTGTGCCGTTGTCTTCTTTCTCTTTGGTTAAATCAATCGTAGTCAGGTGTGGCAAATATTCATTAAAAGCATTTTTAGCCTGAGTCACCAATGCATTTCTATCTGCCAAAAATAGTACACGTTTAGCCCAATTGCACTTGGTCAGCATATCTACAATCGCCGCAGCGGTGCGGGTTTTGCCGCTACCTGTTGCCATCACCAATAAACTTTGCCGTGCGCGGCCGCGTAATTTACCTTGTTTATTTTTTAAAACAAAATTCTCAGCCACACGTTTAATCGCTTCTAGCTGATACGCGCGGCCAACAATTTCTTGGTTCACTTTAAAGTCGCGCAAATCAATGCGGCTGTTGCGGCGCGCAATGAGCAACTGCAACTCATCTTTGCTATAAAAACCTTGTACTTCACGCTCTGGGTAAAACTGGTCATCCCACAAATGCGTTTCAAAGCCATTGCTGTAAAAAATAATCGGGCGCTGGCCTGTCATTTTTTCTAAGCAATCCGCATACAACTCCGCTTGGTGTTTGCCCTTGCGCGCATCGGCCATGGTTTTTTTAGCTTCTACTACGGCTAATGGCAAACCATCATCGCCCCACAACAGATAATCCACATATCCTATGCCAGTGGGGTTGGTGCTGGTTGGCATGCCTGTTACCTCAAACTCAAGGTCACTACCTTCTTTTAAGTTATCCCAACCACATTCTTTTAATGACAAATCAATATAACGGCGGCGCGTTTCTGCCTCGCTTACTAATAATGGAACGGCACTGGCAAAGTTAACGGTTTTCTCACGCGCAGTTTTACGGTTGGCTATGGTTAATTGCTTTTTAAGCCGCGTGTTTTCGTCGATTAGTTTTTGCTGATTCGCCTCAGCCTCACGCGCCGCTTGGTTTTTAGCGGCTAGCTCGGCAGCCAAGCTTTGCAGTTGTGGCTGGCTTTCTTTTTGTGGTTGGCCGTTGTTTGAGGTGGGGATCAAGCTCTCATCAAACACCTGTATTTCGGGTGCGATTGCACCATAATAAATCGCCAAAAAGCGCAAAAATCGGAATAGATATTTTAAACACGCCAGTGCATCTTGCTGGTTTACCTTGCTACCATGCGCTGCTACATTACCCGTTTTACGAATTAAATTTAGCTCGTTAAATAATGTTTGATTAAACAACGCTCTAAAAGCAGGCTCATGCATCAGTGTGCTTAAATCGGCACGCCAAGGGCGGGTTAATTTTGCATCGTGGGTATACAGCCAATTAATGGCGTTTTCTAATGTGCTGCGGCATAAAATGGCGGCGGCTTTGGGTGATATAAACGTGAGTTGTTCTGCCTCTGCGGCATCGGCATATAAATCAGCAAAATCTGCTTGAATAAAGTTGAAATTACTCATGAAACCCTTTGCATGACGTTAATTTAATCACAAAACTTAACGGTTTTTCACAAACACATTTTTACTTGGTCATTCCAACTGTAGGGCGGGTAACTTGTTTACCCACGCGGCTGTGACAAATTTTCACCATTGCAACGCGTGGGTCACAAGTGACCCACCCTACAAAACTCAAAATTCTGGATTGCTTCACATGCGTTCGCAATGACATCTTATTATGCTGCCATTTTATTCGTTAACTCACCCGTAAAAGCCTGCTGTAATAAGCTACTAAACAAAGCCTCAGACTTCGCCAAACTGCGCTGGGCTTGCTGTTTTTGCGCCTCGATCAGTTGGACGCGTTCGGCGAATTCGTTTTGAAGGGTTGGAGATGGGTAAGTCATCGGCAAGGCAAGAAATTTACCTTTGGATATGTTTTTCATGCTACCACTCGTGCCTGATGCTATCTTTGATATTTCCTTCATAAAGCTATTAAACGATATTGCTATAGCTAGCCATCTCACCGAATACTCCAAACCACTTTTTTCAGACTGCCATAAACGATCTGGTAAAAATAGCATTGGAAAATCACGTTCAATATATGCAGACTTACCAACAAGTTCAGGCGTATTCATTCTACTTATAATTATTGAGTCCGCTTTTGGATTAAGTTTTGCTCTTTCAAATTCATCATCCCTTATAACCTTAGCTTGTTCTGGCGAAAATATTCCACTATAAACACAACTGGTCTTTAATATGCCAAATTGCGTATTTTGATAGTCAGCATCAGTAGAATTCACACTCACACCAGTGTCTAGATTGCTTATAAATTGTGATAGTGTTTTCTTTCCCCACCCCATCGGATTAGTCACAGGGTCGCCAAACATTTCCAAAAACAGGGATTGGCTGAGAGCGGTGTAACGCTGGACCAGTTGTTGGTCTTTTTGTCTGAGGCTATCCGCCGCATCCAAAATCGCCGCAATTTTCTGTTGCTGTGCTAGTGTTGGTAGGGGGATTTTTACTTTACTTAATATTGCTTTTGAAATTTCCTTGAAAGTCGCTCCGTTCCCCATATCTTGAAGCTGTGGAACGATATTTTTAATTGCATAGTACAAATATTCCACATCTAAATTATCGTTAGGGATGAGCGATTTGAACCCTTGATTAGTGCACGTTTCTTGAGCGTTTATAGCTAAATGGCCTATCGGCGCTCTTGAACTTAGAAGTAACGATTTTTTTGGCAGTAGTCTTGTTGAGCAGCTAGTTAAGCCAAGCTGAGTGATTTTTTCTGGTGCGGCAACAACATATTTAGATTTAATTCTGCTCAAATCTTTTGGGGTAAACCAATTGATATCGCCATTCCAATAAGCGCCAACAAGTCTTGATGGCGTTGAGCCACTGACGATTTCGCAGCAATCGCCTATAGCTACTTGTTGAAAGTCATTACCTAAGCTCACACTAACAACTCTTTCAACAAACCCAAAGCTTGCGTCCGCTCTGCATCCAGTTGCTCAATCTCCGCAATAATCTGCGCTGGCGATTCATGTTGCACTTGTTCGTACACCACTTGTTTATAGCGGTTAATGCTTAAATCCCAGTTATTCTGTTTAATTTCTGCTAACGGCACTAAAAAGCTTTGCTCGGTGCGGCTGCGACCGTGTTCGGCTTTTCTGTGTTGAAAGCGCTTAATAATATCCGCAATGTTGTTGTCTTTAATCTGGGTGCGTTTGTCGTCCAGGCTGTAGCCATCGGCTTGCATATCGTAAAACCATACGTTATCTGTGCCGCCATAATTAGTTTTTGTAAACACTAACACGGCAGTACTAACCCCCGCATAGGGTTTAAATACGCCGCTGGGCATAGAGATCACGGCTTCTAGTTTGTGTTGTTCAATAATGGTTTGGCGAATTTGCACATGGGCGTTGGATGAGCCGAACAATACGCCATCGGGCACGATCACGGCGCAACGGCCACCCACTTTGAGCATGCGCAAAATCAGCCCCAAAAACAGCAGCTCGGTTTTTTTGGTTTTAACAGTGGTGAGTAGTGAGCTTTCTACGCTGTCGTAATCTAGCGAGCCTTTAAACGGTGGGTTGGCTAAAATTAAGCTATATTTCTCGCGACTGTCTGCATTGGCTTCACTCAATGCATCGCGTCTGATGAGTTGAGGTTGTTCTATGCCGTGTAGTTGTAAGTTCATGGCGGCAATGCGTAGCATGGTAGGGTCAAACTCTATGCCAGTGAACATATCTTTGTTGTAATGCGCGGTAAACGCGGCATCGTTAAACCAATCGGCATGGTGTTCATGCACGTATTCACCCGCTGCCACTAAAAAGCCCGCCGTGCCGCAAGCTGGGTCGCAAATGGTATCTTCTTGGGTAGGTTGCATCATTTCTACCATCATTTTAATAATGTGGCGCGGCGTGCGAAATTGCCCATTGGTGCCTGCAGTGGCGATTTTTGAGAGTAGATATTCGTATAAATCGCCTTTGGTATCGCGGTCTTGCATTTGGATTTTGGCAATCATTTGTACCACTTGGTCTAGCAGTTTAGGCGTGGGTATCATAAAGGTGGCGCCCTTCATGTATTGCGCGAATACGCCTGCTTGCTCGCTATGTTGGCTACCTAAATTCTTCATATGTTCAAACACGGTCAGGTTTTCTGCATCACCCTGTGGTTTGGTAAACAGGTCAAACATGGTTTCAGGGTCTTTATTGATAAATGAGTGCCATCTAAAACGTTGCAGCTCTTTTGAATACAAAGGTGCTTTTAATTCGTTGTTTAAATAATTAGCCGCTTTCTCACGCAGCGTTTCGGTTTCATCTAAACGACGTAAAAACAATAAAAAAGTAAATTGCTCAATCACTGTGAGCGGATTGCTAATGCCGCCTGTCCAAAACGTTTCCCAAATTTTATCGACTTGGCTTTTTAATTCACCCGTTACCATTGTTGCCTCATTACATTCTCGTTTTTATAGTTAAGTTATTTTTACTGCGTTGTTTAATATGGCTTAATCAAATTACTATCTTGCGTAAGTAACTGCAAAAGCTTGGTGTGCACAAATAACTTTTCTTTACCTACGGATATTTCTTGCAACACATCAATTTCAGCAAGCTGCTTTAAGTAAACTGACGCTGTTTGGCGCTTAGCAATACCAGCATCGGTTAGGCTGCTAATGCGGCTATAAGGCAGCTCAAAAATTAAGCTGACTAATTCATACGTGTAAATTTTATTGGCATTTTTAGCAACATGCGCGCAAGTGTCTTCAAACAAAGCTTTAATTGCAGCAATTTTTGCTGTGGTCCAATTGGCTGTTTCTTCAACGCCTTGCAGAATGTATAAAACCCAGGCTTCCCATTCACCTTTTGCTGTGACATTGTGCAATAGTTGGTAATAATTTTGTTTGTTTTGAATAATGTAGCGGCTTAAGTACAAAATTGGCAAGGTGAGCAAATTTTCTTGTATCAAAAACAGGCTATTCAGCACACGGCCCGTTCTGCCGTTGCCATCATTAAATGGGTGTATTGCCTCAAACTGATAATGGCCTATTGCCATGCGAATCAGTGGGTCTAGGTCTGTAGCGTTGTGCATAAATTGCTCCCAATTGGCGAGCATATCGCGCAGCAGTTTTTCACCTTCTGGCGGTGTGTAGATTGTTTCACCTGTTTTATCGTTCATCAGCGCTGTACCAGCAGTGTGCCGCACTACCATTTCAAACCCTTTAATTTGCGTGCAGATTGTTTCTGCTACTCGGGTATTGAGCGGATGACGCGCAAGCTCTTGGTAGCCCTGAAATAATGCGGCTCGGTAACGTAAGGCTTCCTTAGTGGCTGGGTCTGCATGTTCGTCATTGCGCAGATGCTGAAAAAGTCGATCTGTAGTGGTGACAATATTTTCAATTTCAGAGCTGGCGCGCGCTTCTAACAATGGCAAGGTGTTAATTAAAATCGCTTGATTTGGAATAAGCTCTGCAGATTGCTTAAGCGCAGCAATAGCCGCGCGCGCAGTAATGCATTGCTTTAAAACCGCTTTAGTTTCCATCTCCGCCTTGGGCGGCAAAGGTGGCAGGCCATTATATGGTTTGTCTGAAAGCCAATTGCTCATGTTGATACTTTAACTTTTTTTCGACATTATGTGCAGTGTATGTTTATGCAATCGACACGTCAACATAATGTGTCGACATTTTTGATATTCATCGACATTTAACGAGCGACATGTCAATTTGATCCACTTGGTAGAGGTAAGGCAAGTAGAGTTAAGAGATATTTTATGAAGCAAAAGAAAAACGCGGCACCCTCTCGGATGCCGCGTCTGAAATGGTGGTGAAAGAGGGACTTGAACCCTCGACCCCAGGATTATGAATCCTGTGCTCTAACCAGCTGAGCTACATCACCATGAAAACTTACATGAAAACTTACAACGTAAAACTGTTTTTAAAGCTTAATAGCTTAAACTTTAGACAAGGGCGCAATTCTAGTGTTTTAGCTGCTTATTGTCAAAAATACTTTGTGTTATTCGGACTACTTTAACCATTCGTCCTGAGCTTGTCGAAGGATTGTGTGGTTCGACAGGCTCACCACAAACGGCTTAGATTTGTTAGCTATTAAACTTCGCGGAACTAATCGTTAAACCTAGCAGAGCTAAACATTAAAACGCGCGCAGCCTAAACGTTGAACCTAAAATGCATCACATCACCATCTTGCACAATGTATTCTTTGCCTTCTAGGCGCATTTTGCCTGCTTCTTTGCTGCCTTGCTCGCCTTTGTTTTTCACGTATTCGTCGTATTGAATCACTTCTGCGCGAATGAAGCCCTTCTCAAAATCGGTGTGGATAACGCCTGCAGCTTGTGGCGCGGTGGCACCTTTTTTAACAGTCCAAGCGCGTACTTCTTGTACGCCAGCGGTAAAGTAGGTTTGTAGGCCGAGCAAGTCGTAGGCAGCGCGAATAACGCGGTTTAAGCCAGGTTCGTCTTGGCCGAGCTCAGATAAAAATAATAGTACATCTTCGTCGTCTAGCTCGGAAATTTCGGCTTCAATTTTGGCGCAAATGGTGACTACTGGCGCATGTTCAGCCTTGCCTAGGGCGACAACTTTATCTAAAAATGGATTATTTTCAAAGCCTTTTTCGTCCACATTGGCAAGATACATCACGGGCTTTACAGTAATTAAGCACAGTGGTTTTATGAGTTGCAATTCGTCGTCATCTAAACCCAATGTGCGCACCGCTTTAGCTTCATTTAAGCACGGCAACACTTTATCTAGCACAGCCATTAACGCAATCGCGTCTTTATCGCCGCTTTTGGCTTTTTTTCCTTCGCGCTGCATGGTTTTTTCAACCGTTTCCATATCGGCCAACGCGAGTTCGGTGTTAATCACTTCAATGTCAGAAAGCGGATCAATTTTATTCGCCACATGAATCACGTTGCCGTCTTCGAAACAGCGCACTACGTGTGCAATAGCATCGGTCTCGCGGATGTTCGCCAGAAACTTGTTGCCTAGCCCTTCGCCTTTAGATGCGCCCGCCACAAGGCCAGCAATATCCACAAACTCCACAATGGCTGGCTGCACTTTTTGCGGTTTAACAATATCGATTAACGGCTGGAGGCGCGTATCAGGTACTTCTACAATGCCCACATTGGGTTCGATAGTGCAAAACGGATAGTTTTCTGCCGCAATACCTGCCTTGGTAATGGCGTTAAATAGGGTGGATTTTCCTACGTTTGGTAAACCTACAATTCCGCATTTCATATGCTTCCAATCATCTTTAAGATTTAAGCCTCTCTCCCATTAACGGAAGAGAGGTTGGAGAGAGAGAAATCAAAGTCACCCTCACCCTAGCCCTCTCCCGCTTGCGGGAGAGGGGATTGCGTGTTTATTATTTGGTATGCAGCTTTAGTTTTGTAGTCAGCTTCATTTAGTGTGAAGCTTTAACATGGCGCCCTCAAACTCACCTTTAAGCAATAAAGGCACCACGCCAGCACCCGCATGAATACTGGCTTGCAGGGCATCATTTTCTAACTTTGTGGGCGCTTTTAGTACATAATTAATTACTTCGTTACGGTCGCCAGGGTGACCTATGCCCAAGCGTAAGCGCCAATAGTCTGCGGTGCCAAGCGCGGCGTGAATATCTTTTAAGCCATTATGGCCGCCATGGCCGCCGCCAAATTTTAACTTTACGCTGCCCGCTTGCAGGTCTAATTCGTCATGCACTACTAAAATTTCAGCGGGCGTAATTTTGTAATAATTGGCTAGCGCCGCCACTGCATTGCCGCTGCCGTTCATAAAAGTGGTGGGTTTTAGCAACCATACGTCTTTAATAGTTACCCCAGCATCTAATTTGCCCACAAAGCCAAACATTTTCGCATCCATCGCCAGCTTGCTATTGTTTTGCGCGGCGATTAGGTCAACAAACCAAAAGCCCGCGTTATGGCGCGTGGCTTCGTATTTGTCGCCAGGATTGCCTAAGCCTACGATTAATTTTATGCCAGTCATTTGTATAAGTTTAAAATAAAAAACGCGCACTTAACATTAAGCGCGCGTTTAAATGTGCAAATGGCTTAATTACTCTGCTGCTTTTTCTGCGGCTGGCGCTGCTGGTGCATCGGCAGCTGGTTCACCTGCATCATCAGAAACACCACCGCGGGTTTTAGCAATTGCTGCAACCGCTGCATCGTTGCCGTGTGCCAATGCCACAAAATCAACACCTTTTGCTAGGGTGATTTGTGATAAATGCACTGATTGACCGATTTCTAGCGCTGCTAAATCCACCTCGATAAACTCTGGCAAATCTTTTGGCAAGCAGCTTACTTCGGCTTCTGTCAAAATGTGCGCCACAATGCCGCCACCAATTTTAACGCCTGGGGCAGTTTCAGCATTTAAAAAGTGGAAAGGCACTTTAACGTGGATTTTTTCGTTAGCAGAAACGCGTTGAAAATCCATGTGCTGAATGGTATTGCGTACTGGGTGCATTTGAAAATCGCGCAATAGCACGTTTTCTTTTTTCCCATCTAAATTTAAACTTAAAATAGACGCGTGAAAAGCCTCGTGACGGAATTGTAAAAACAATTCTTTGGTGTTCATTTCAATATTTACGGCATCTTTACCCGCTCCGTAAACCACACCTGGCACATTGCCAGCGCGACGTGTACGGCGGCTCGCACCCGTACCTTTGACATCACGTTTGACTGCATTAATTTCGATACTCATTTTGAATACTCCTAAATTTACTACTAGGCTGTTGAAGGCCTTGCTACATAAAAACTGTTTTCCGCGACCAGAAAACAGGGTTAAAACTTAATCCCAAGACTTAATCTAAAAATAAGGAAGAGACAGATTCTTCTTGGCTAATACGTTTAATGGTTTCGGCCAATAGTGGCGCTGCGCTTAATTGGCGAATTTTTTTGCAACTGGCAGAGGCTGCACTAAGCGCAATGGTGTTAGTGACGACTAATTCATCTAGCGCAGAGTTAGCAATGCGCTCTGCAGCGTTGCCTGATAATATGGGGTGAGTGGCATAGGCATAGACATTTTTTGCACCTTGCGCTTTTAGCGCCGCCGCTGCTTCGCACAGCGTATTTGCGGTATCCACCATGTCGTCCACAATCACGCAGTTGCGGCCAGCAACATCGCCAATAATGTTCATCACTTTGGCTTCATTTGGTTTTGGGCGGCGTTTGTCGATAATGGCTAAATCAGTACCTAACACCTTGGCAGCCGCACGCGCACGTACCACACCGCCCACATCGGGCGAAACCACCACTAAATCTTGGTAATTTTTCTCGAGTAAATCGTCCAATAAAATCGGTGTGGCGTAAATATTATCCACTGGAATATCAAAAAAACCTTGAATCTGATCAGAGTGCAGATCCATCGTTAGCAAACGATTGACGCCCACGCTGGTGAGCATATTAGCCACCACTTTTGCCGTAATCGCCACGCGAGCGCTACGCGGACGGCGATCTTGCCGTGAATAGCCTAAATAAGGTATTGCAGCAGTGATGCGGCCTGCGGACGAGCGGCGTAGCGCATCGACCATCACCATGACTTCCATCAAGGTGTCATTAGTGGGGTGGCTAGTCGATTGCAGCACAAAAACATCCTTGCCGCGCACGTTTTCTAAGAGCTCTAGCATCACTTCGCCATCACTAAAACGGCCAACATCGGCGCGACCAAGCGCAATACCCAAATGTTTAGCCACTTGCTGTGCAAGTGCTGGGTTGGCGCTGCCTGTAAACACCATCATGTTGCCGTTACTCAATGGATGACCCTTAAACTACAAAATTAAAGAAACTAAAAATTAAAGCGTGTAAATTACATAATCTACACGCTTCATACTTTAAATCTATGCAGACTGATTGTCTGTATTGGTATTGGCTGAGGAGGAAGGACTCGAACCTTCGGATGCTGGGATCAAAACCCAGTGCCTTAACCAACTTGGCGACTCCCCAATAAAACTTTTTGCGTTAATCCAGCAAACTAAAATGCGGATGTTTAACTAAGCCTTTTGCCACAAAACCTGCTACATTCGCTGGTTTTTGCGCCAAAATTTCATTCGCTTTTTGTTGCGAAGCATATTTTTTTGAATCTATTGCTACAAACACAGATG
>JAYVRE010000322.1:0-14465 GCA_043776535.1 Methylotenera sp.
CATTGTTACCCACCATTGGCTTTTTGCCAGTTACCATACATACACGTGCCATGGATAATCCCCAAATACTTTGCTTTTTTAGAAAGACCGCAATTATAGACCGAAAATGTAGTTTATTTCAACCTAAATATAGGATTATTCATAGATTTTATTAATAGTTTAGCTTTATATATTTCGTAAAAACTTCAGTTTCTTTGCCATGCGTTGTTGCTTCACAAAAAATAATGGCTTACATATAATACATATGCTGCGCCCTTATTTTTTGCTCGCGCCTAGCCTGGCTTAGAAACTGAAGTTTTTTAGTGCTTACCAGTACTGCCAAATCCGCCATCGCCACGCTCACTAGTTGTAAATTCGTCCACAATATGAAAATCTGCCTGCACCACAGGCACGATGACTAATTGCGCAATACGCTCCATTGGGTTAAGTAAAAACGCTTCTTTGCTGCGATTCCAGCACGAAACTAGCAATTGTCCCTGATAATCTGAATCAATTAATCCGACCAAGTTGCCTAGCACAATGCCATGCTTATGCCCCAAGCCAGAGCGCGGCAGAATAAGCGCGGCGTAATAAGCGTTGTCGATATGAATCGCCATGCCTGTGGGAATCATCACCGTATCACCTGGTGGAATGGTTAGCGTATGTTCAATACAGGCGCGCAAATCAAGCCCTGCAGAGCCTGGCGTGGCATAGGCAGGCATCATGTGATGCAAGCGGGCATCTAAAATTTTAAGGTCAACAGTGATACTCATACGCGTCTTTCAATTAAATTAATGGTTTAACATATTGCTAATGTGAGTAAGCAGGACTACAGCCAACACATTTTTAGCCGCCTTTTGTTGCGGGTGGCTGCCTTTATCGTCCAACAAAGTAATACTGGCTTCATCTTGCCCCATACTCTCAGAGACTAGATTGGCCACTAATAAAGGTAGATTTTTACGCAAGCGTTTTTGTTCAGCTTGCGCAATTAAATCTTGTGTCTCTGCGGCAAAACCCACACAGAATGGCGCGTTGGGCAGGCTAGCAACCTCAGCCAAAATGTCTTTGCTGGGCTTAAGTTCTATGCTTAGCGATGCAGCTTGCTTTTTAATTTTTTGCACATTGGGCTTGGCTGGTGAGTAATCGGCAACCGCTGCAACACTAATAAAAATATCCTGCTTTGCTACATTCGCCATCACCGCTAAATACATGGCATCCGCACTGGTTGCGCTTATATTTTTAACGTTTTTGGGTGCGGTAAGTGAAGTAGCGCCACTCACCAAAGTCACCTCAGCGCCCATATCTGTGGCAGCCTGCGCGATGGCATAGCCCATCTTTCCGCTGCTTAAATTGGTCATCGCACGCACGGGGTCTATCATCTCTATTGTTGCGCCAGCAGTAATAAGCACGCGCTTGCCAGCCAATAACTTGGGCGTAAAAAATGCGTTAATCTCTGCCATTAATTCATCTGGTTCTAACATGCGGCCAGGGCCGATTTCGCCACAGGCTTGGTCGCCGCTATCTGGGCCTAAAATACTCACATTATCGGTTCTTAGTTGAGCAATATTGCGCTGCGTAGCGGGGTTTTCCCACATTTGTTTGTTCATGGCGGGCGCGACTAAAAGCGGGCACGGTTTTGTATCAGAACCTCGCGCTAAACACAAAGTTGAAAGTAAATCATCGGTGCGACCATGCACTAGCTTAGCAATAAAATCGGCGCTGGCTGGCGCAATTAATATCGCATCTGCGTCACGGCTTAATTCGATATGTGGCATACCGTTGGCAATAGACGAATCCCACATGCCAATAAACACAGGCCTGCCCGAGAGGGCTTGCATGGTGACGGGCGTAATAAATTGGCAAGCAGCTTTTGTCATCACAACGGTGACTTCTATATTACTTTTAACCAACAGGCGTACCAGCTCTGCCGCCTTATAAGCTGCAATGCCGCCAGTGATGCCTAATACTATTTTTTTAGCTGCTGTTGTCATTGCATGATTTTATATGAAAGGCTAGCGAATAGCGATGTATGCGATTAGCACTTAATGCTGATAAGATTCAGTAAAATATAAAGTGAGCGCATTGATGTGGAAAGCCTATGTTTAAAATCATAAGAGTATTTGTACTGTTAATTATTTTAGCAACAGTTGTTCAGCAAACTTTTCTCGAAAAAGCCGATTTGGATTGGAAAGACAATTTTTATGTCGTGGCTTACCCAGTGAATGCGGATGGCAGTAGCGAGGTTGCCGACTACATTAAAACACTGAGTCGCGATGATTTTGAGCCAATGACCGAGTATTTTGCCGAGCAAGGTGCGCGTTATGATTTAGGCATGAGACGCCCTGTGGAGGTGCAATTGGGGGATGTTGTGAGTGAAATACCACCTGCACCACCCAACGGCGGCGACCTATTAAGTACCATGATTTGGAGTCTAAAATTTCGCTGGTTTGCTTGGAATAACAGCCCAAAAGTCAACGTTAAGCCAGATATTCGTTTTTATTTGCTGTACTACAACCCTGCCACCAACCCAGTATTGACGCACTCTACAGCCTTAAACAAAGGCCGCGTAGGGCGCGTGAATTTATTTGGTGATAATGCGTATTCCAAACAAAACTTGGTGATTTTGGCGCACGAGCTGCTACATACGCTTACCGCAAGCGATAAATACGACTTGCAAACCACGCTGCCAGCCTACCCAGATGGCTTTGCTGAGCCTGATAAATCGCCACGTTATCCACAAAATTTTGCCGAGCTAATGGGCGGGCGCGTGCCGATTAACGAAACCCAGGCAGAAATACCTATAAACTTGAGCCAAACGTTAATTGGTGAAAAGACAGCTAAAGAGATTGGGTGGCTAAAATAAGATTTGGTAAGAATGCTTAGATTAAATACTTTAAAAAACTGGATTCTTCGCTAACGCTCAGAATGACGGGAAGTCTCAATATATCTTTAATTCGTCATTCTGAGCTTAGCGAAGAATCCAGGCAATGTAACCAATATTTAAATAGTGCAACATAAAGGAATCGAAATGGCAGACTCTAAATGGCTATAACCGACTGGCCAGCCGCCGAACGCCCGCGTGAAAAACTGATTGAGCTTGGCGCAGAAGCCTTATCAGACGCAGAATTACTCGCCATATTTTTACGCGTTGGCGTAACTGGCAAAAGTGCAGTGGATTTAGCGCGCGATTTGCTCACCCAATTTGCTAGTCTCAACGGTATTTTTGCCGCGACAGAACACGAGCTAATTCAAGTGCATGGTATAGGCACTAGCAAATACGTGCAGTTGCAGGCGATATTTGAAATGAGTCGCCGCGCGCTGAACGAGCAATTGCAGCAGCGCGATGTGTTTAAATCGCCACAACAAGTGCGTGATTATTTGGTGTTAAAACTGGGTAGCCTTACTCGAGAAGTATTTTTGGTGCTATTTTTAGATACGCAAAATCATTTGGTTGCGACTGAGGAAATGTTTGCTGGCACGCTCACACAAACTAGCGTTTACCCACGTGAGGTAGTCAAACGCGCCCTGCACCATAATGCGGCTTCGGTTATTTTTGCGCATAATCACCCGTCTGGTATTGCGCAACAAAGCCAAGCGGATGAGTTGCTGACCAAGCAATTAAAACAGGCGTTGGCACTAGTAGATGTGCGGGTTTTAGACCACTTTATAGTGGCAGGAAATAATACGCTATCGTTTTCAGAGCGCGGATTGCTGTAAAATTTAATGCTAGTAAAAATGTTAATTTGGTGCTAAATTAAACATCTATTTTAATGCTGTAGGAGCTCATTATGGACACAATTTTAAGCAATACCACTGTCAGCGTGACAGACCTTAAACGCAGTTATGCCGAAATTGTTAAGCAAGCAGGCGACACAGCAGTGGCGATTCTTAACCACAATCGCCCAGAAGCCTATTTAATGGGCGCTGCACACTATGAGCGGCTAATGGCCTACATGGAAGATTTAGAAGACGCAAAACTCATGCAAGAGCGCGCAAATGGCCCGTTTGTGGATGTAAATATTAATGAGCTATAAGCTGCGCTTTCACGAATTGGCGCTGGCAGAATGGAAAAAACTGGATGGCAGCATCAAAGAGCCGCTTAAGAAAAAGCTGGCAGAACGCCTAGAAACGCCACGTGTAGCCGCAGATGCTTTGACTGGCTTTAAAGATTGTTACAAAATAAAACTCAGGCGCATGGGCTTCAGGCTGGTGTATCGCGTGGATGATGACGTGGTTTATGTGACGGTGATTGCGGTGGGTAAGCGCGATAAGTTGGCGGTTTATGGCGCGGTGAAAAATAGATTATAAAAGAGAAAACCCAGCGTATTGCTACGCTGGGCTTGGATACATGTAATCTTTTCAGAAAACATTTATTGTAACAACGGCTCTCACCCCAGATGGCTACAACGGCTCAATAATAAGGAATAACACTATGCAAAGCAAGCAAAATTTAAACGGTTCAAATTTCGGTAACCTCACTCTTGGTTTTGATATTGGTATCGCCTCGGTGGGTTGGGCGGTGCTAAATGAAACAAGGATTGTAGATTTAGGGGTGCGGGCTTTTGATAAAGCCGAAACCGCCAAAGAAGGCGAATCGCTTAATTTAGCCAGGCGCACTGCAAGGCTGATGCGCCGCCGCTTAAGGCGCAGGGCTTGGCGACTTACTAAAGTTGCAAGGTTACTTAAAAAACATGGTGTGATTAATGATGTCGCGCTATTTAAGCCTGAAAACCCTTTTACAGTTTCTATTTGGGAGCTACGCAAAGAGGGTTTAGACGGTTTACTAAATCCTGAAGAATGGGCGCGAGTGATTTATCATTTATGCAAACATCGTGGCTTTCATTGGGTGAGCAAGGCCGAAAAATTAAAAGAAGATGACAGCGCGGGTGAAACTGGAAAAGTAAAAAAAGGCTTAGCGGCAACCAACAAGCTAATGAAGGATAAAGGCTACCGCACAGCGGCAGAAATGGTGTTGGCGGAATTTCCGCAACCGCAAGCGCAGCGCAACAAGCAGGGGGAATACAGCAAAGCCCTAGAGCGCGAGTTGTTAAGCCTTGAATTTGCAGAGTTGTTTAAACAACAACGCGCTTTTAATAACTCACATACAAGTGCAGATTTAGAAATCAAGCTACTAGACCGCAAAACAGGCTTGTTCTGGGCGCAAAAACCGTCGCTTTCAGGTGAAGCATTACTCAAAATGTTGGGCAAGTGTACCTTTGAAAAAGCCGAATATCGCGCACCAAAAGCCAGCTTCATTGCCCAACGCCATGTGTGGCTAACACGGCTTAATAATTTACGCATTTTGGTTGATGGCATAACCCGCCAATTGAGTGAGGCTGAGCGTGTTTTTGCATTGCCGCTACCTTATGCACAAGCGGGTGACTTTAAATACAAACAACTAAAAAGCGCATTGGTAAAACAAGGCTATTGGCCAGAAAATATACGTTTTACAGGCTTAAGCTACCCAAGTTTAGCGCAAGTTGAGGCTGGCAAAGCCAAAGACCCAGAAGACAGCGTTTTAGTCAAACTGTCTGCTTTCCAAGCATTACGCTTAGCATTAAAAGATGGTTTGGAAACCGAATGGCAAGGCATGGTGAACGCTGCTATGAGCGGCGATACCAGTTTGCTAGACCAAATTGCTTGGGTGTTAAGCATTTATAAAGAGGATGACGAAGTAGAGCTTGAACTCAACAAACTTATCCTGCCAAACAAGGCAAAAATGGTAGACGCCTTGCTAGGTGTGCGTTTTGACAAGTTTAGCAATCTATCGCTAAAAGCCTTGCGTAAAATTGTACCGCATATGGAGCAAGGCTTGCGCTATGACGAAGCGTGCTTGCAGGCTGGTTATCATCATAGCCAGCTTGTTAAGCCAGATGACGACAAGCTGAAATATCTACCACCTTTTTACAGTGCACGTGATAAAACTGGCAAGCTTATTTTTAATGAAGATTTAGATATTCCACGTAACCCTGTTGTGCTTCGTGCTTTAAACCAAGTGCGTAAAGTGTGTAATGCTTTAATCAAACAATACGGCGCACCGTACCAAGTGAACATTGAAATGGCGCGAGATTTATCTAGGCCATTCGACGAGCGCAAAAAAATTAAAGATTTGCAGGAGGAATTTAGAGCAAAAAATGAAAAAGATCGCGCTACTTTTAATGTGGAATTTAACACCACAGGCGAGTTAAAAGGTAAAGATTTTGAAAAATATCAGCTATACCGCGAGCAACAAGGCAAGTGTGCTTATTCCATTGAGCCAATTGATTTAGAACGTTTATTCGAGCTTGGTTATGTAGAGATTGACCACGCGCTGCCTAGATCACGTAGTTTTGATAACAGTAAAAACAATCGCGTGCTGGTAATGATTAAAGAGAACCAAAATAAAGGCAATCGCACGGCGTATGAATATTTAACATCATTCTCAGGTGGTGAAAGCGGTGACAGATGGCGCAATTTTGTTAGCTTTGTAAACTCTAACAAAACCTACCGCCAAGCCAAGCGCAACAAGCTTTTACGCAAAGATTTTGGTGCAAAAGAATCTGCTGAATTTAGAGACCGCAACCTAAACGACACGCGTTATATCTGCAAATTTTTTAAAAATTACGTTGAGCAGTTCTTGCAGTTGGCTGATAACAGTGAGGTAAAACGCTGTGTCGTACTAAGTGGGCAGATGACAGCCTTTTTACGTGCGCGCTGGGGCTTAGTGAAAGTGCGCGCTGATAGCGACCGCCATCATGCGTTAGATGCCGCCGTGGTAGCGGCTTGCAGTCATGGCATGGTAAAGCGTTTATCTGATTACTCGCGTCGCAAAGAGCTAGAAAAAGTGAGTGAAGGCTTTGTGGATATTGAAACTGGCGAAGTGATAAACGCTGCCATGTTTGCGCAACTCAAAGCGCATTTTCCAGAACCATGGGCGCACTTTAGGCAAGAGCTAGAGGCTAGGCGGTTGGTTGATGATGTAGCGACAATGCAAGCTGAAATAGCCAATCTAGCCACGTATTCAGATGATGAAATTGCCGCATTAAAGCCGCTATTTGTATCGCGTGCGCCACAACGCCGAAACAGCGGTGCGGCGCATAAAGAAACGATTTACGGGCAAACTGAACGCTTAGCTAAAACGGGTAGCGTTACGCAAAAACAAGCTGTAACAAGTTTAAGCCTTAAAGATTTGGGTGAGGTGGTGGAAGGCGAACGTGTAAATTGCAAACTGATAGACCCGCATCGTAATGAAAAACTCTATGCCGCTATTGCAAAATGGTTAGAGGGTAAAGATGAGCGTGAAAAGCGTGCTAAAGAGATAGAAGCAAGTTTAGGACGTGGAAAAGAAAAGCGGCCGATCACTGCAGAAGAACAAGCGGAAATTACTCGTTTGCGCGAGCTGCCACGCAAACCCACCAATGACGGCACATTAGGGCCAGTTGTTCGCACAGTAACTACGGTGATAGATAAGCTTTCTGGCATACCGATTCGTCATGGCATAGCTAAAAACGATAGCATGTTGCGGGTAGATGTGTTTACTAAGGCGGGTAAGTTTCATTTAGTGCCAGTGTATGTGCATCATGCTTTAGCTAAAAGGGTGGAAGATTTACCTAATCGGGCAGTTGTAGCATTTAAAGATGAGGCGGAATGGACGCTGATAGATAATAGTTTTGCGTTTTGTTTTTCGCTTTACCCGAATGATTTTGTGAAAGTAACGTTGAAAGGTGAAAATCGGTCTGGATATTATGCTGGCTGCGATAGGGCAACTGCTTGTATTAATCTATGGGCACATGATAGAAATAAGCTGGTTGGTAAGGATGGCTTAATTAGAAGTATTGGTGTTAAAACTGCGTTAACAATAGAAAAATTTAATGTTGACGTTTTAGGCAATATTTACCCAGCCAAAGAAGAGCGCCGTGGTCTGGCGTAGCGTCGTTATTTCGCAGCCTGCCAAGCTTAAGCGCGAGCATTTTTCGCTGGTGATTGAGCAAGTGCAGTCTGCGCGCGTGCCGTTTGAAGATATTGCGGTGATTGTGCTTAATAACCGCGAAATAACGCTCACACACCCCGTTTTATCGGCCTGTGCAGAATATGGCGTTGCGCTGTATTCCACGGGCGATAACCACCAACCTAATGGCGTATTTTTACCTTTTTTAAGCCACAGCCGCGTCACCCGTATGATGCGTTTGCAACTGGATATTGATAAACCGCAAACCAAACGTGCATGGGCAGAGGTGGTGAAGGTTAAAATTAGTAATCAGGCCAGATGTTTGAGACTAGCTTTCCCCTCACCCCAACCCTCTCCCAGCGGGAGAGGGAGTAATCGTGTGGATTTTGAGCGATTAGAGTCTTACGCCAGCCGTGTGCGCTCGGGCGATAGTGAGAACATGGAGGCGCAAGCCAGTAGCTATTATTTCCCACAATTGTTTGGCAAAGGCTTTAATCGCGCACAAGATTGCTGGGTAAACGCCATGCTAGATTATGGCTATGCGGTGTTGCGCGGCGCAATTACGCGAGCGCTAGTAGCGCATGGCTTTCAGCCCAATATTGGCTTGTTTCACCGCAGTGAGCAAAACGCCTTTAACTTAGCCGATGATGTGATTGAGCCTTATCGCGCTTTGGTGGATTTGCATGTATTTAGTGCGCTTAACCCACACGCAGACCCGCTAGCCGAATTAAGCCCCAGCGATAAAGCTAGCTTAGTGGCGCTGTTAAACGCAGATATGCAAATGCCACGCGGCAATATGAGCGTACTCGCCAGCATAGAGCAAGTCACAGAATCGCTAGTGAGACTGTATGAGGGCGGTAATGAGAGCGTGTTAGAGCTGCCCGTGCTTTTTGGCCTAAGCCAGCATGTGTTCGAAATGTAGCAATTATGGGCGTAGAGACGCGGCGATATATGCGCTTACTGGTATTTTTTGATTTACCAGTGGTCACCAAGGCCGAGCGCAGGGCATATACCTTGTTTCGCCGTTTTTTACTTAATGATGGTTTTGATATGGTGCAATTTTCAATTTACGGGCGCATTTTAAATGGCCACGATGCCGAAACCAAGCACATGCAACGCTTAGTGAGCAATTTACCACCCGATGGATCGGTAAAAGTTTTAACGGTGACAGAAAAGCAATATGCTAGCATGAAGCTGTTAGTGGGCTTACCGCTTTTTCAAGAAAAGGCAGTAAAAGCTAACCAAATGTTGCTATTTTAAGGGTATTTTATAAAAACAAAACCGCGCTAAGCTAAGCCTAGCGCGGTTTCTGTGAGAGCCTATTATAAGCCATCTGGGGTGAGAGAGGGAGCTACAACTAGCTTTTATTCACTACGTATAAAAAACAAATTATAAGCCATCTGGGGTGAGAGAGGGAGCTACAACGCCGCTAACGTGACTGCCGTTTGGTCAGAAATTATAAGCCATCTGGGGTGAGAGAGGGAGCTACAACTGCGTGCGCGCTGTCTACATCCATCTCAATATTATAAGCCATCTGGGGTGAGAGAGGGAGCTACAACAACAAATTTAATCAGCCCGACCACTATCAGATTATAAGCCATCTGGGGTGAGAGAGGGAGCTACAACCAATGATTTTAGCGCTTGACCGCCACCGCCATTATAAGCCATCTGGGGTGAGAGAGGGAGCTACAACCTTGGCATACTAGGCCCAATTAATTTTTTGAGATTTATCTCTAAAAATTAATTGGGCTAAATTTTATTTTAAAATTATTCGGCTAACAATTAGCCTAACCAAAACCACGGCACTGCGCGATTGTGTGCCGCATTTACTACTACCACTTGGCCTGCTTGTAGCTCAATCGGCTCATCAAATAAATAGGCACACTGTTGCCAGTTGGATACCTTGGATGATTGCGACGGGTGATTTTCGAACATTACTTTTTTGTCGCCCGTCATATCAAGTCGCATCCATTGCACAAGGCCATAACAGCGGCCAGCTGTCTTTACGGGGATACGTAAGGTTTTGCTTTGGCTGGGAAAGTGAGACTCATTTTCAAAATCGAAATCGAACGCGGCGATACCATCGCTCAATAATTCAATCTCGAGGTCGTTTCTGGCGATCATGCGTTTGTTTGAGACAACCGAATTAAATCGTTGCAAGTTGAATCCAAATGAATCATCCACCACTAAATTGCGCCTGATATCGTCGCCAGTAAATAGTCCAATCATAATACTGCCTGCGGCGGGGATGACTTTGCCATGCGGTTTTAGCAAGCGGCGTTTGGCGTCTTCTAAACTGGGCAATACATGTTCGCCCAATAGTTCGCTGGAGAATATTTCTGAGACCAAAATATCGGCTTGCTCGGGCATTTCAACACCAATTTCAATATCCATGGACTTTTTGGAAATGACGTTGATAGTATTTTCAAATTGATTGTCTTTAATTATTTGTTTAGCGGTTTCTGCAATGAGCGGTACGGATTCACAAGTATTGACTTGCTTCGCGCCAAGTTTGGCTGCCATCATGGCCAGCAGACCTGAGCCAGTGCCGATTTCAAACACGGTTGAGTTAGGCGTGATAACTGCTTGCAACGCAGCATAATATGCGCTGTTGCGATGCTGTTCGTTCATCATCGGCACATGCCACTCTGGCACAATGCGGCTTAAGCTTAAGTATGCGCCTTGTTGCGCGGCGATATTGGTGGGCGAAATCGCCAGCACTTTGCGATAGTACACCAGCGCCTCAGCAGGCTCGCTCATTTCTTTTAATAGCGCATCTAAGTTGGTGATAGTCTCGATTGAGTTGGGGTTGAGTTCAAGCGCGCGGATGAAGTTTTGCGCGCTATCGTGTAAATTATTTTGCGCTTTTAGCACCACGCCCAAGTTGCTGTGTACCTCGGCATAGTTTGGCCGTAGCGCAAGTGCTTTGCGATAACAGTCCGCAGCCTCGATTAAATCGCCTTGCTCTTGTAGTGTTGCACCTAAATTTACGTAGGCTTCGACATAGTTAGGGTTTAAGGTCAAAGCCTTGCGCATGAGCTGGTTGGCGGTTTTAAGATCACCTTTTTGTTTGGCGATTAAGCCCAATAAATGCAAGGCATCTGGCTGATTGGGTAAGGCTTGCAGCACTTGTTTGTACAATGCCTCGGCTTGTACTAAGTTACCCGCTTGATGCTGCGCCATGGCGGTTTGCAGGGCATGTTGCGGGTTAAAGTTGCCTGATGTAGATTGCCTAGACGTTACAAGATTAATTACAGCGCCTGTTTGCTCGCAACATTGCTTATATTTTTTGCCGCTGCCGCATGGGCATTGGTCGTTTCTGCCGACTTTGTTGGTTGTCATATTGGTTGGTTTATATATTATGTTCAGCCACAAAAGTGCGGTGAATTGCTAATATTGTATCAATTAATGCCGTATAAGCTAAGCAAGCTGCAACTTAGCCAACCGCGCATACAATCCACCTTGTTCTTTTAACGCAGTCGGACTGCCTATTTCGACAATTTTGCCGTTTTCTAACACAATGATTCTATTGGCTTTTTGTACGGTGCTTAGTCGATGCGCAATCATTAAAGTAGTGCGGCCTTGCATGGCGGCGTTTAAGCCTTGTTGCACCAATATTTCGCTTTCTGCATCTAGCGCACTTGTGGCTTCGTCTAACAGCAATATGGGTGCATCTTTTAAAATTGCCCGCGCGATGGCGATGCGTTGCCGTTGACCGCCAGAAAGCCTTGTCCCTCGTTCGCCCAAAAAGGTTTGATAGCCATCGGGTAGCTTGTGTATAAATTCATCTACTTGCGCAGATTTTGCGGCATTAATCACTTCATCATCGCTGGCGTTGGGCTTGCCGTAACGGATATTTTCTATGGCATTGGCTGAAAATATCACTGCATCTTGCGGGACGATGGCGATGTTGCCACGCAAACTATCTAAACTAAGCGTATTGATGGCTTGCCCGTTGATGTTAATTTCGCCCGATTGGGCTTCGTAAAACCGCAGCAGGCACTGAAACAATGTGGTTTTGCCTGCGCCGCTTGGGCCAACCAGCGCGATAGTTTCACCAGCGGCAATTTCAAGCGAAACATCGTTTAGCGCCGCAATTTGTGGGCGCGATGGGTAGTGAAACACTACATTTTTAAACGAGATTGCCGCTTGTTTTGGGTTAAGCAGGGTTTGCGCGTTAGTAGGTTCTTTAATTGCTGCTTCAGAGTGTAGTAGCTCAATCAAGCGCTCAGTCGCGCCCGCCGCGCGCATAATATCACCCCATACTTCCGCCATCGTACCCACCGCGCCCGCCACCATTAGCGCATACAATACAAAAGAAGCCAGTTCACCGCCCGTCATCGTGCCCGCCGAGACTTGCCGTGCGCCAATCCACAGCACAAAAATAATCGTGCCTAAAATCGCCGTCACCATCAGCATCGTTAACATGGCGCGTACTTTTACACGTTTTAAGGCGGTGGTAAAACTTAAATCGGCACTTTGTGTAAAGCGTTTTATTTCGGCGTATTCCTGCGTGTACGACTGCACTGTGGGCATGGCATTTAAAATTTCGCCCGCCATCGCCGAGCTATCGGCAATACGGTCTTGCGATTCGCGCGCGAGTTTTTTTACTTTGCGACCAATCACAATAATTGGCAAAATCAGCAATAACATCAGCCCAATGTTGAGCGAAAATAAGTAAAAATTAGTCACCGCCAGCATCATCATGCCGCCAGTAAATTGAAACAGGCTACGTAGCCCCATTGAAACCGAGCTGCCAACCACGGTTTGAATCAGCGTGGTATCACCTGTAAGGCGCGACAACACTTCACCCGTTTGGGTGGTTTCAAAAAACTGTGGGCTTTGTGTCATTACCCGCGCATATACTGCGCTGCGCAAATCTGCCGTAACGCGCTCGCCCACCCACGACACCGTGTAATAACGCCAAGCAATCATTAGCGCCCAAAACGCCGCCAGTGCCATCATCACTAAAAAATGACCGTTTAAACTAAGTGAGCCAATTAAACCTTTATGGCTCGCAGCGCTTGCAGGCTTGGTGACAAAACCAAAATCAATTAAATCGCGAAACGCCAGTGGCACCAACAATAGCGTGGCCGAGCCTAGGCATAACAATATAAAGGCCAACAGCACTTTTGCACGATATGGCTGCAAAAATGGCCAAAGCGAAGTAAGTGATGAGATTTTTTTAGGTTTGCTTACTTCAAATTGTGGTTTGCCAGTGGTTTGCATGTGATTTTGTGTGCGAGATTGAATGTGAATAGTAGCATGGCAAGTTTGGGATAGATTTGTTCATTACAAGGATAGTTTGTAGCGCAGGCGCTACATAAACTTACATAAACCGAGATTGTCCATTAGCCAAAAATCCGTTCGCCCTGAGCTTGTCGAAGGGCAATTCATGGTTCGACAAGCTCAGGGCGAACGGATTTTTACGTATATTCTCGTCTAATGGACAATCTCGGATAAATATAAGTTGGTTAATTAAACATAGTTAATTCTGTGTTCGTCTGATTTATACTGATACAAATAATTATTTAGGCAATCGCAATGCACAAAAACCTCAAAATAATCATTTGGTTGGCTGTTGGTCTGCTGGGTCTCTTTGCGTTGAGTACTATCGCACTAAACCGTGGCGAGAGTATTAACGCGCTATGGCTGATTACCGCAGCCGTGTGTATTTACGCCATCGCTTATAGATTTTATGCGGCGTGGATTGCGGCAAAAGTATTGGTGATTGATGAAACGCGCGCCACGCCCGCTGAGCGGTTGGATAACGGTCGCGATTTTATTCCGACAAACAAGTGGATTGTATTTGGTCACCATTTTGCAGCCATTGCAGGGCCAGGCCCGCTTATAGGGCCAACGCTGGCAGCGCAATTTGGCTATTTGCCAGGCACGCTGTGGATATTGATTGGCGCGGTGCTGGGCGGTGCGGTGCAAGATATGGTGACGCTGTTTTTCTCTACGCGTCGTGATGGCAGAAGTTTAGGCCAAATGGCGCGCGATGAAATTGGCGTGATTGGCGGCACAGCGGCATTAATTGGCACGTTTTTAATCATGATTATCTTAATCGCGGTGCTGGGTTTAGTGGTGGTAAACGCGATGAAACACAGCCCGTGGGCGACTTCTACCGTAGCGGCGACCATTCCAATTGCCATGTTGATTGGCTTGTATATGCGCAACATCCGTCCTGGGCGGGTGTTAGAGGCTTCGGCCATTGGTGTGGTTTTATTGTTATTAAGCGTGTTTGCAGGCGGTTGGATAGACCATAACGCGACTTTGCGCGTGTATTTCGACCACGATGGCCTGCCATTGGCTTACGCGATTATTGTGTATGGCTTTGCCGCTGCCGTGTTGCCAGTGTGGCTGTTATTAGCCCCGCGCGATTATTTATCCACTTATATGAAGCTGGGCACGGTGATTTTATTGGCAGTGGCGATTATTATGTTGCGCCCCGAAATTCACATGCCCGCAATGACGCAATTTACCGATGGCACTGGACCTATTTTTGGCGGCAAGCTGTTTCCGTTTGTGTTCATTACCATTGCCTGTGGCGCGATTT
>JAYVRE010000323.1:0-3658 GCA_043776535.1 Methylotenera sp.
GTTAGGCACAAGCACGTTATAAGCGTCTAACAATGGCTCTGCACTAATTTTGAGTTGCTTTGCATAGTTACGAATAAAACCTCTTACGATGGTTGGTTCTGGCAGCGCTGCAAAATTATCCGCCTCAATTGACTCTACTTGCTTAGGGCTTAGTCTTAGTCTACTTGCAATATCCTGTATAGATAAGCCTTGGTTTTCGCGTGCCGTACGCAATGCACCACCACAACGAGAGCGGTTGTGCACACCGTAATCAGACTGCGTCTTATCTGGTTGCACAACAATTTCTTGCGTCTTTTCAACTGCTTGATCAGACTCTAAGTTGGTTTCTTTAGTTTTGCGCACCATGTGTCACCTTAATTTAACTCTCACTTTAATTAATAATATCTTTGACTACAATTTATCAATCACAGCTTACTTTTGACCGCTTAACAACATACGCGCTTGCTCAGAATTAGGATATTGTTGACGCAACTGCAAGGCATAACTTGCCTCGCTATTCTTGTCATCTAAAGCACGGGCGATTTTAATACCAAGCCATAATGTATCTGGGCCTGGTGCAGTTAATAGCGCGTTTTGCAGCGTTTTATTTGCCGTGGTTGCGTCACCACGCTTCAACTGAATATCGGCCAACTGGATGGCTGCTGGGTGCGTCAATGGTTCAATCTGCAACGCTTTAGTCAGATAAATTTCTGCATTTTTAGTATCATTTTTACGGATAGAACAAATACCCGCGTTGGCATAAGCCAAGTTTGGCGTCGCATATAATGGGTTTTTAACCGCCTCTAAAAAATGTGTGATAGATTCATCATAGCGTTTTCTGGCACACAAAAAACTGCCATAATTATTGTGCGATTCTGAGTTTCTTGGCTCCACTTGAATGGCTTTTTTAAAATTTCCATCCGCCTTAGCATCCTCACCCAGCGCCGCATACACTAACCCTAAGCCGTTGTAGGCCTGTGCATAGTCAGGGTCAATTTGCGCTGCATATTTAAATTCGTCCAAAGCGATTTCTAATTTATTTTGCTGAAAATAGGCAGCGCCTAATTCGGTGTGAGCGCGCGCGCGCGCGCTAAGTTTGCTTTCACCACGCTCATCAGAGCTTCCTTTTAGTGTCTCGCAAGCGTTCAATGCCACGGATAATATCGCAATCAGCCCAATTTTTACAAATCTCATCTTCATGCAACCGCCTCAATAGGAATGTATTTTGCACTACGTTTAATTTTATCCTGCACTTTACCAGCCAATTGACCACAAGCGGCATCAATGTCGTCGCCCCTTGTTTTTCTAACAGTCACCACATATCCCGCTTGCATTAAAATATCACGAAACACGCGAATATGACTAGGTTTAGATGTCTCATAGCCACTATTGGGGAACGGGTTGAAAGGAATAAGATTGAGCTTGCACGGCACGCTTCTAATCACTTGTAGCAGCTCATGCGCGTGTTCAACCGTGTCATTTACGCCGTCTAGCATCACATATTCAAAGGTGACGAAATCACGTGGAGCGCGCTCTAAATAACGGTTACAAGCCGCCATCAGATCGCTTATTGGGTGTATTTTATTAATCGGCACTAACACGTCGCGCAGTGCGTCGTTAGGCGCATGTAGGCTCACTGCCAACGCCACTGGGCAATCTTCTTTCAGCTTATCCATCACTGGCACTAAACCACTTGTAGAAAGCGTGACGCGGCGGCGGCTTAAGCCATAAGCGCTATCATCCAGCATAATTTGCATGGCTGTAACCACGTTGTCGTAATTCGCTAACGGCTCGCCCATGCCCATCATCACTACGTTGCTAATGATGCGATCATTCGCAGACAACAACTCATAGCCACTCTCTTGGCGCAGCGACTTATTCGCAATCGCCAGCTGGCCGATAATTTCTGCCACGCTTAAGTTACGATTGAAACCTTGCGCGCCCGTGCTGCAAAAGGTGCAAGCCAGCGCACAGCCTACTTGCGATGAAATACACAGTGTTCCACGGTCATCTTCAGGAATAAACACCGTCTCAATGCTATTGCCAGCGCCAGTTTTCGGGTCGTCCGTGCGGCCATTATTATTTGCTTCAATTAGCCACTTGCGTGTGCCGTCGTTAGAGACTTGCTCTAACTGCACATTGGGCAAAGTAATTTCTGTTTCAAGCGCCAATTTCTCGCGCAAATTTTTAGCAATATCCGTCATCTGCGTAAAATCATGCACACCAAAATGGTGCATCCAGCGCATCAATTGCTTGGCGCGAAAAGGCTTCTCACCAATACTAGCAAAGTATGCGGCGAGTTGTGGTTGATTGTAATTGAGTAAATTAATCAATGTGTTAAAGCCTTTTCAAACCCTCTTAATCCGTCATTCCGTGCTTTGGCGTGTGAATAATGCGCTTTAGCGCATATATTCCACGGACAAAACCCTTGCGGTCTGACACGGAATCCAGTGACTTTAGCAGCATCGCAAAAAGACACTAGATACCGACTTGCGTCGGTATGACAAACTAAAAAATTAACCGAAAAAATACTTAATTTCGATTGCAGCATTCTCTGCGCTGTCGCTGCCATGTACCGCATTCGCATCAATACTCTCAGCAAAATCGGCGCGAATCGTGCCAGCAGCGGCATCTTTTGGGTTAGTAGCGCCCATTAAATCACGGTGTTTCAATACTGCATTGTCTCCTTCTAGCGCGGTAATCATCACTGAGCCAGAAATCATAAATTTAACTAAATCGTTAAAAAACGGACGCGCTGCATGCACCGCGTAAAAACCTTCGGCCTCAGCTTGTGTGAGATGCGTCATTTTAGCCGCCACAATTTTTAAACCCGCGTTTTCAAAGCGCGTATAAATTTGACCAATCACGTTTTTTGCCACTGCGTCTGGTTTGATAATGCTAAGGGTGCGTTCTACTGCCATTGATAACTCCACAAGATTTAAAATAAAATAATTAAATGAACAACTTAACTAAATTCTATTTTAACATTTTTGCAAGATTTGATAAACCACAAATTTGTGGCTTTTTGTTAATGGGATCTATTGATATACATCAATCAATACTTAATAGTACAAGCACATTTAGTGTGCTACTGTGTAAGTCCGCACTTTAATAAAGGGGATGTCATGCACGTAAGTTACGAACTCGCACAAAAGATTGTAGATAAAGCCGTAGAAAAATCGAAACAGATTGGCGTTAAAATGTGTATCGTTATTTTAGATTCGGGCGGTAGTTTAAAAAGTTTTACCCGTATGGATGATGCTTGGGTTGGTAGTATTGATATTGCCATTAAAAAAGCGAAAACTGCTTGTTATTTTGCGATGCCTTCTGGTGAAATTGGTAAGCTTTCTCAGCCTGGCGCACCACTTTACGGCATTGAGCATTCTAACGATGGCTTGATTACGTTCCCAGGTGGACTGCCAATTGTCGATGAAGAAGGTATGCTGATTGGCGCAATTGGTGTAAGCGGCGATTCAGTTGAAAATGATCATATTGTGGCGCAAGCGGGTGTTGACGTTATTGGTGTTTGTAAGGTTCCTAAACATCCTTGGCGCACCTAAATTTAAATAACTATTAATTTAAATAACTATTAATTTTTAACTATCAAGTAAAAAAGCGCACCATGTGCGCTTTTTTATAAAACACATCCGATTGTTTTCTTCGCTTCTCGGTACTAGTT
>JAYVRE010000324.1:0-3654 GCA_043776535.1 Methylotenera sp.
CTACGCCTGCCGCATGCCACTTTCGCCAGAAGAATTAAAATCGCCCCAATACACCGCTGGCATTAGCTGCCCGCATTGCTACAGCTCACTTACCGAAGACAAAAAGAAAAGCCTCACGGAGCGCCAAAAGCAGGTGATTTTGGCTAAACAGCGGGGCGAGCAGCACATAGGTGAGAATAAGGTAAAAAGGTAACTTTGGCTCTACTTTTTTGAATCTAAAGCTGAAGCTTGCCTTACAATCTAATAAAGTCTCATCTTCCGCTGGAGCTTTTGGTACAGCTCTGTTTTTCCTAGGTTGTTGCATTAAAATTCACCTTAATTAAATGCCTTGTAATACGGCGTTGTGGTGAATAATAGTGTTGATTCAGTTGATTAAAAACCTGTGTGCTAGCAAAGTTACAACCCTGTTAGCAGAGTTCTATTTTGAAGTTTTCCAATCCCTGCACCAATCTGTAATGACTTTCACACTTGAAAGGTGTTTGCTATCCTCATCGGGGTTATCAGGTTTGAATTTATCAATCATTGCGCTAGCAAATTTTGTTTTATTTTTATATTGATCTGGCTTTATTTGCCATGCCTCCCAACATTCTTTTACTGTAATTTTTTCTTGTTGTCTTGGGTCATTTGCTAGTTTTGCTATTACGCCTTTCTTTTCCCTTTCTGCTTTTTGAGCTGACATATCGTGTAATTGGGTAATTATTATTTTGCTTTCTTCGTTTTTATTAGCTGCCACATTTATTAAGTTTATAGATAAATTGTGAAGAACTGTTTGCCTTTGCATTAACTCATCTTGAACGGTGCCAGCGTAAAGATAAAAGGCTATATTTTCTGCAATTTCAGGCCAGTTATTTTCTTGCGACGCATCAAGCAAGATTTGCCTATATTTAAACTGATAATCATCACCAATTGATGTAAGTTTCAAACCAGAATTAATATCATTTCTCAATTCTTGATCAAGGGCTGAAATTTTTATTTTGTATTGAGCGACAATTATCTTGTCTGGTCTAGCGACAATTAACTTGTCTAGTTGATCTGATAGAGTTCTGCACAGCAAACCACTAGGAGGCGCTGTGTCAGGTAAACACATTTCAGATAAACAGGTTAATTTATATATGACACAAAGAGCCAAGCATACTCAGGTGATTGCAGCAGCCAAGAGCGGCATTTCTTTCCGCACTGCCAGTCGCATCGATAACCAGATTCATCAGCCCAAGCAAGCCAATCGCAATTGGCGTACTAGAGAAGATCCGCTATCTGTCATATGGGAGCCGATTGTGCTGCCATTATTGCAACAGTCAGAGGGTCTTACCCCCATTGGGATATTTGATTTCCTGTGTGAACAGCACAGTGATCAGTTTGACCCTAAAACACGCAGAACCCTGGAACGTCGCATTAACCGCTGGCGACAATTACACGGCAGTGCTAAAGAAGTGATGTTTACGCAAACCCATGCACTTGGCGCACTCGGCATTGCTGACTTTACGGTGGTCAAAGAATCGGTGACCATTGCTGGTGTGCCGTTGAAACATAGGCTGTTTCATTATCGTTTGGTCGCCAGCCGATGGGGCTATGCTCAAGTGGTCTATGGCGGTGAGAGCTTTACGGCGTTATCCGATGGATTGCAGCGCGCATTTGCTGCCAGTGGCGGCGTGCCGTATGAATTACGCACCGACAGCTTAAGTGCGGCCTATAAGAACCGTCAGGAACAAAATGATTTTACCGAACGTTATGCGGATCTATGCCAGCATTATGGGGTAAAACCTACGCGTAATAACTGGGGCGTCGCGCATGAGAATGGCGCCATTGAATCACCGCACCATCATCTTAAAAAGCAGCTACAGCAAGCGCTGTTAGTGCGCGGCAGTCATGACTTTAATCGTCGTGAAGACTATGAAGCCTTTGTGCAAAATCTACTCAAGCAACGTAATCGCCGACTCCACAGCGCCTTTCTGGAAGAGCAGCGACAATTACAACCATTACCCGCGACACAGCGCGTCAATTACACCGAGCACCTACTCAGTGTCAGCCGTAACAGCACCATCAGCATTAAGCGCGTTCTATACAGCGTCCCATCAAGACTCGTCAACAGTCGCGTACTGGTACGCTTATTTGATGCCAAGTTGGAACTGTGGTGCGCAGGCGAATATACGCTGACATTGACGCGACTGTTTGCTAATCTTGGCGTCCGTCAACGCAGTATCAATTACCAGCATGTGATTGAGTCGCTCATTAAGAAGCCACGCGCATTTCGCTTTGCACAATGGCGTGACGAGCTCTTACCCAATGAGGACTATCGGCGGATCTGGCAGTATGCAAATACTCAACTACCTGCTGACGACGCCTGTAAATATATGGTGGGGCTATTACACCTGGCTAAAAAAGCGAACTGTGAGGATGCCTTGGGGCGTTACGCCCTAGCGCAAATTGAGCAAGCAAGTCGTTTCAGTTTAACTGAGTGTGAGCAACGGTTTTTAAACGTCATCCCGATGATTCCCAGCCTGAGCATAAAGCAGCATGCGTTAAGTGATTACCAAGCCTTATTGGCAAGGGTGCCTGCCTAATGAATAACCCAATACTTAACACGCATAATGCCGCATTACCGCTCATGCTTAAACAGCTACATTTAGCCTCGGTTAAAACCCATTGGCAGGCGATGGCACAAAAAGCCATCACTGAGCATTGGGCACCTGATCAATATCTGGCCGAGTTGTGCCACATCGAGCTACTGGCCCGTGAAGACAAGCGCCTACAGCAATATCTCAAGGATGCCTCGCTACCCGTAGGCAAGCAACTGGGTGGCTTCGATTTTAGTGTATTGCAGGGGGTGACGCAGGCGCAGGTCAATCAACTGATCCAGCAGAATGGCTGGGTTAAGACGGGTGGCAATCTATTGGTATTTGGCGCTAGTGGCGTTGGTAAAACCCATTTAGTGAGCAGTATCGGCTATGGCTTGGCTGAGGCTGGTATCAGGGTAAAGTTCATGGCGGCGACCGCATTGGTGCAACTACTGCAACGAGCCAAAGCTGAACTCAAGCTCACTGAAGCGCTCAATCGATTAGATAAATATGCGGTATTGATTGTGGATGATATTGGCTATGTCAGAAAAACGGAACAAGAAAGCAGTGTGCTGTTTGAATTGATCGCACATCGTTATGAGCGTCACAGCTTAATCATCACGTCCAACCAGTCATTTGAGGACTGGGATAAATTATTTGATGATACGGTTATGACGGTTGCTGCTATTGACCGCTTGATTCATCATGCCACCATCATTCAGTGTGAAGGAGGTAGCTACCGAAGAAAATCATCTATGCAAAAACAGTAGTAAAAATCTCAGCGTCAACTAGACAAGATAATTGTCGCTGAACTAGACAAGATAGTTGACGCGCTACAGCGCCGAGATGCAGCACGCGAAACCAGAGCTTGTTGACCCAATGCCACGCCACAAAGTTGCCAACGATGACTGCCGCAAGTCCGCCCACGACAAACACGACAACTACCAGGTGAAGAAGCAAAACCGTGTCCGCGAGCGCTTGGTGCATGGCGAAGTTCCAGAATTCGAATGTGACGTCTAACGTTTAAGGTAAGGGGCTGACTTTAGCCAGTCCCGCTTGAATGATGGGTTAGGCTTATGGTTCATGCGATAGACTTTAC
>JAYVRE010000325.1:0-3651 GCA_043776535.1 Methylotenera sp.
TTTTTGGGTGTTTTGAGCTAGAAAACTGCTCGCCTATTTGCTCGCGAATAGTTGGCGCGACGTTAGGTGCGTCCAGCCAATCTTCTAAAATATCAAACAAGCCAAGCAAGCGCCCATGCGGCGTTTGGCTGGATTTCTCGAGCATTTTAATCAGCCACTCTGAGTTTAAAATCTCTGAGTTTAAAAACAGTGAGTTCAAAATATGCATAAAAATATAAAAGTTAAAAAGGTTTTACTACTACCAATATGACTACTGCAAATAATACTATCACGGGAACCTCATTAAACCAGCGATACCACACATGGTTATGCGTATTGTTGCCCGCTTTAAAAGCGCGCATGAGTTTGCCGCAATAAAAATGATATACAACCAAGCTAACAACCAATACCAGCTTGGCGTGTAGCCATGCCCCAGTAATACCGTAACCCAGCCATAACCAAAGGCCAAAACCTAATGCAAGCACTGCTAATGGCAGCATAAATCGGTACAACTTACGTTCCATGAGTTCTAGCCGTTCCAGCGTGGCTGTGTTGTTCATTGCGGAATCTAAAACCATGGCATGATTCACAAATAATCTGGGTAGATAAAATAAGCCCGCAAACCAGCTGGTGACAAAAATAATGTGAAATGCTTTTACCCACAGCATTAAATTAACTCCTTATCTAATAATTGATTGAGTTTTTCAAAGTCTAACGCACCAACCGTGTATTGCAGGCGCTTGCCTTGCTTATCGAAAATATAAGCCGTTGGTGTTAAATTTACGCCATCAAATTGTTTGATAATTTCGCCAAAACCATCATGCATCACGGGGAAGGGCAGCGATTTTTGTGTAACGTAATTAAGCACTTGCGCGGGCGGGTCGTAAGGCATGGCTACTGCAATCACCTCAAAACCTTTAGCTTTGTATGCATTGTAGGTGTTGACTAAATCGGGCATTTCTTTTACGCAAACGCTGCAATCAGTCGCCCAAAAATTCACCAACACTACTTTGCCGCGCAAATCGGCCATGTTGATTTTTTGACCTGTAATGGTAGTGAAGGTGACACTTGGTGCAAAAGCATTTGCTGGCGGATTTTTAGTTAAACTGAATACTAAAAATGCCAATAAAGCCAATAAAGCCAAAATACACAGCGGAATAACTATTTTCTTTAACTTAAGCATGGTCTAATTTTAACGCGTTTTAACCCAAAAAAGTGCGCAATAAATGCGAATAAACACCTTATAACTACCTAATAACCATGGAACGCTTGTAGTTATTTGCTTGTCAACTGCATGATATAATTCACTTCTAACCTTTGCAGAGCATTAAAAACACTCAATGAACGCGCCTTTACCCGTAAATATTCTTCAAGCTGAACCAGCTTCAGCCACACGCTTACGCGAAATTCCTTATAACTACACTTCGTTTTCAGACCGTGAAATTGTTATTCGGTTTTTGGGTGCAGATTGTTGGGATATTTTGAACGATTTGCGTGGTGAGCGCAAAACAGGCCGCAGTGCGCGCATGTTGTTCGAAGTGCTGGGCGATTTGTGGGTGGTTTCGCGCAATCCGTATTTGCAAGATGATTTGCTGGATAACCCTAAACGCCGCAAAGCCTTAATTGATGCGCTTCACCACCGTATTGATGCAATTGACGAACGCGGCAGTAATAACGCCAAAGTGGATATATTAGTTTCGGCTGCCAAAACTGCCGTAGAAAAATTTGCTGAAGATTTCCGTCAAACCTACGATTTACGCAAAAAAGCCTTAGCTAAATACACAAAAATCACGCGCAAAGATAACGTGCAGTTTGATGGCCTAGCGCGCGTTTCACACGTGACTGACGCCACTGACTGGCGCGTTGAGTATCCATTTGTGGTGTTGAATCCCGATACGGAAATTGAAATCGCTGCATTGGTGAGAGCCAGTATCGAGCTGGGTCTCACCGTGATTCCACGTGGAGGCGGCACGGGTTATACGGGCGGCGCAATCCCACTCACGCCGATGTCGGTGGTGATTAACACAGAAAAACTAGATCAGCACACTGGAGTGCAAATGCGCACGCTGCCTGGTGTTTCGCGCCAAATCGCCACCATTGAGTGCGGCGCAGGTGTGGTAACGCGCCGCGCGATGGAAGCTGCAACCGATGCAGGCTTAGAGTTTGCTTGCGACCCAACAAGTGCCGATGCGAGCTGTATTGGCGGCAACGTGGCGATGAACGCTGGCGGTAAAAAAGCCGTGCTGTGGGGCACCGCGCTGGATAACCTCGCCTCATGGCGCATGGTCACACCCGACGCGCAATGGTTAGAAGTCGAGCGTTTAGATCACAACTTAGGCAAAATTCACGACATCGCCATGGCGCGCTTTAAAGTCACACGCTATGACATCGACATGAAAACGCAATTGGGCGAGCCAGAAATTTTAGAAATCGCTGGGCCAAGCTTCCGAAAAGTCGGTTTGGGTAAAGACGTCACGGATAAGTTTTTAAGCGGTCTGCCAGGCATTCAAAAAGAAGGCTGCGATGGCTTGATAACCAGCGCCACCTTCATTTTGCACCGCATGCCCAAGCATGTTCGCACCATTGCTTTGGAATTTTTTGGCAACGTTTCACACGCTGTGCCAGCGATTGTTGAAATTAAAGATTATTTGGATGCGACCTCTCGCAAAGACCCGCTGGTGCTAATGGCGGGCTTAGAGCACATGGACGAGCGCTATATTAAAGCCGTCGGCTACGCCACTAAAGCTGCGCGTCAGCAACGCCCAAAAATGGTGTTGATTGCCGATATTGCGTCTGATGATGAAAACGCGGTGGGTGAAGCAGCTTCGCACATTGTGCGTTTGTGTAACGCGCGTGATGGCGAAGGTTTTGTTGCGGTTTCGGCTGAGGCACGGAAAAAATTCTGGCTAGATCGTGCGCGCACTGCCGCCATTGCCAAACACACCAACGCCTTTAAAATCAACGAGGACGTGGTGATTCCATTGCCGAAACTGGGTGATTATTCTGACGGTATTGAGCGCATTAATATTGAGCTCTCGATTGATAACAAGCTTAAATTATTAGATGCCATTGAGACGTTTATGCAGGGCGAGCTGCCGCTGCAAGCCGATGAAGATGGCAATGCTGACGCGGATATGGTGAAAAGCAAACAAGCGATTTCTTTGCAATTAATTAACGATTTGCGCACGCGCTGGAATTTGATTTTAGACAGTCTCGATGCGAAAGTCACCGCATTGGGCGTGCTTGGCGAGCCATATCAAAAATACGAAAACGTATTCCGCGCCGTGCAATCTTACGATTTACGCATCTCATGGAAGCGCGAATTAAAACGCCCAATGGAAGAGATTTTTGCAGGGCGCGAGTATCAAAAAATCCTGAATGAGTTAGATGCGATTCACAAAAAAGTGCTGAAAAGCCGCGTATTTATTGCCTTGCATATGCATGCGGGTGATGGCAACGTGCATACCAATATTCCAGTCAATTCAGACGATTACATCATGATGCAAGACGCACACACCGCCGTGGCGCGCGTGATGGCATTGGCAAAAGGCTTGGACGGCGTGATTTCTGGCGAGCATGGTATCGGCATTACCAAAATGGAATTTTTGGATCAATCCATCATCGATAATTTTACCACTTACAAAAACAAGGTGGATCCGAACGGTCACTTTA
>JAYVRE010000326.1:0-3622 GCA_043776535.1 Methylotenera sp.
CGATAACTTGCACGTTGAAGATGATCTGGGCGCTGCGATTCAAAACGCTGACCTCATTTTATCGGTTGTGCCAACCGCAGGTTTCCGCGCTATTTTAAAACAAATTAATCATTTAAAATCCAGCCAGCCCATTATTTGGGCACATAAAGGCTTAGAGCCGCAAAGCGCGAAATTGCCGCACGAAGTGGCTTTGGAAGAGCTAGGCTCAAATCAAAAATGGGGCGCTTTGTCTGGGCCAAGTTTTGCAGCGGAGCTGGTGCGCGGGCTACCAACCGCAGTCACATTGGCGTCTAACGATGCAGAATTTGCGTTGCAAGCTGCCAACTTAATTCACGGTAATAATCTTCGCGTGTACAACAGCACCGATGTGATTGGCGTTTCGGTCGGCGGCGCCCTTAAAAACGTGATGGCGATTGCCGCAGGTATCTCAGATGGCATGGGTTTTGGCAACAACGCACGTGCCGCTTTGATTACACGCGGCTTGGCCGAGATTACGCGTTTTGGTGTGGCGCTGGGTGCAAAAACTGAAACCTTCATGGGCTTAGCAGGCGCGGGAGATTTAATCTTAACCTGTACAGGACAATACTCAAGAAACCGCGAAGTTGGCCTGCAACTGGCTTCTGGTAAGGCGCTTGAGGATGTGCTAAAAGGCCTAGGCCACGTCGCAGAAGGCGTCAACACCGCGCGCGAAGTCATACGCCGCGCCGACAGTATGGGCATTGATATGCCCATTACTTTTGAGGTGAATCAAGCCCTAACACACGGAAAATCAGCGCGCGAAGCGGTGATGGATTTGCTGGGGAGAGAACAAAAAGCCGAGGCGATTTAATTTTTGTAGGAGCGCAATTTATTGCGCGAAAGCGATGCAACAATATTCACCACCCAATTCGCGATTTAAGCCAGTTCTTGGCTTCCCCGTAGAATATATCAGCTAAAGCAGATTATTCGTATGTGAAAAATCGCTCCTACATACCGTCTTTAAAGCCCACTTGCCGCCAAGCCTCATACAGTAACACTGCGGCACTGTTCGATAAATTCAAGCTGCGGCTGTCAGGCAGCATCGGCAAGCGTAGTCTGTTTTCTGGCGCAAATTCTGCGCGTATTTCTTCAGGCAAACCACGTGTTTCAGGTCCAAACACAAACACATCGCCTGCTTCAAATTTTACATTAGCATAGTTTTGGCTGCCTTTGGTGGTCATTGCAAACAGGCGCTTGCCAGTCATCGCCAGCTTAAAATCTGCCCAATTTTTATGCACTATTAAATTCGCATATTCGTGATAATCCAAACCTGCGCGTTTTAATTGTTTGTCTTCTAATTTAAATCCTAGTGGCTCAATCAAGTGCAAATCCGCACCAGTATTAGCGCACAGGCGAATAATATTGCCCGTGTTGGGTGGAATTTCTGGTTCGAATAAGGCGATAGAAAACATGGTTTACTTATTTGGCAATGTGCGTGCAATAACCCAGCATTCTACATGGCTTGCGCCTGCTTTTTTCAAGGTTTTTGCTAGTTCGTTTAGGCTGGCACCAGTGGTCATGACGTCATCGACGATGGCGATTCTTTTGCCCGCAAGCTTATCTATTATTTCGGCATTCACTTTAAATGCGCCTTTAATATTTTTTACACGTTCTTTTAGGGGCAGGCTGGCTTGTGGCGGGGTTAGGGTTTGTCTTTCTACGCTTTTATAATCGAGTTTTGCTTTACAATTTTTCGTTAAAATTTTAGCAATTTCAAGTGCTTGGTTAAAGCCACGCTCTTTTAGGCGCGTGGGGTGCATGGGCATCGGGATGATTAAATCGACAGAGCTTGTATTTAAAGAGCCTAAAGGCGATTTCTCAGCTAATAGTTGCCCGAAGGTGTGGCTAATATTGAGCATATTGCCGTATTTGTAGCGTTGCATCATCTTATCAATTGGGTAGTGATACAAAAAAACCGAGTGAGTTGCATCAAAATCAGGCGGTGAGCTGATGCAACTGCCGCACACCATGCCACTAGAAGTTAATCCGCACTGTGGGCAACTACTGGCTGGGTGCCATGGAAGTTCATTTAGACATGAGCTACAAAGCGCATAATTATTGCCTTGTGGCGATGCACATAATAAGCAGATTGGATTAAATATATTGTGCTTAATAATAGCGTGTTTTAAAACATCCATATTAAACCTATAATTTAACATCTGACTATTTTTTAACCATTTGTTTAGTAGTTGCTTCATATTATCTTTACAGTTTATAATTGCCTTATTAAATCAAATACATACTAGAGGTTAACTATGCTAGAAACCGCGCAAAATCCTGCTGATACAGCCATTATAAACCTAGATTTGTTAGACAAGTCTTTGTTAAAAACTTGTAAAACTGAAGCGGCGACTGTTAATCGTTGGAGTGTGGATAGCATTGTGGCTCTATTTGAGCTGCCATTTAGCGATTTAATGAACAAAGCCCAAACAATTCACCGTGAAAATTTTGATCCAAACGCGGTGCAAGTCAGTACATTATTATCCATAAAAACAGGGGGTTGTAGTGAGGATTGTGGCTATTGTCCACAAGCAGCGCGCTACCATACCGAAGTAGAAGACGAGCCGCTGATGAAGTTGGAAGACGTGCTAACAGCGGCACTTGCCGCTAAAGATAACGGCGCGAGCCGCTTTTGCATGGGCGCAGCTTGGCGCGGCCCAAAACAGCGCGACCTTGAGCCAGTGTTGAAAATGATCGCTGAAGTGAAGGCGATGGGTTTAGAAACTTGCGCCACGCTGGGCATGCTAAAAGAAGGCCAAGCCGAGCAACTAAAAGACGCGGGCCTGGATTTTTACAACCACAACCTTGACACCGCACCCGAATTCTACGGCGACGTAATTAGCACACGCACCTACCAAGACCGCCTAGACACGCTGGGGCGAGTTAGAAATGCAGGTATTAACGTGTGCAGCGGCGGCATTATTGGCATGGGCGAATCGCGCAATCAGCGTGCGGGTTTATTGGCGCAGCTGGCGAATATGGAACGCCCACCTGAAAGTGTGCCGATTAATTTGCTTACGCAAGTAGAAGGCACGCCACTGCACGGCACGGATGCGCTTGACCCCATTGAATTTGTACGCACGATTGCGGCGGCGCGCATCACCATGCCGCAGAGTTTTGTGCGGCTTTCGGCGGGTCGCCAAAGCATGCATGAAGGGATACAGGCTTTATGTTTTATTGCAGGCGCAAATAGTATTTTTTATGGCGAAAAGCTTTTAACCACAGGCAACCCAGAGGCAGCGACAGATAGGGCGTTGTTTGCTAAGTTGGGCATTAATAAAATTTAGATTCCCTCCCCATGCAAGGGGGAGGGCTAGGGTGGGGGTGAAATGGTGCAAGCTTTACCCCATCCCAACCTTCCCCCTTAAAAGGGGAAGGAGCATAACACTTTAAATTGGTTAAAATAATCTATGCTAACTGCCTTACAAAAGGAACTCGATCAACGAAAAACCGACGGCCTGCTACGCCAGCGACGCCTATTAGATTCGCCGCAGGCCGAGCATATTGTGGCTAACGGTAAGCCGTATTTGTCGTTCTGCAGTAACGATTACTTAGGTTTGGCGAATCACCCTGCCTTGATTGCCGCTATGCAAGCCGCCGCTGG
>JAYVRE010000327.1:0-3618 GCA_043776535.1 Methylotenera sp.
GGAAGATGAAGACAAAAAGCCGTTTTATATGCAAGTTGCCGTGCCTGAATCGCGTCAGGATTGGCCAAAGCTAACACAAGTTGCCGAAAATTGGACACAGGCCGAGCCAAAAAATACTGAAGCATGGTATGCGCTGGGCTTAGGACTTGAAAACTCGGGCAAAACTGAGCTGGCCGAAAAAGCTTACAAACAGGCATTAAGCCAAGAAAATGCTAACTATGACGCACTCATGCGGCTTGGCGCATTGGCTAAAACACGAGGAGACACCGCTGAAATGCACCGCATTCAGCTAGCCTTGGCTGATATTGATAAAAACTTAGCGGCTGAATACACAGATATGTTGGGTTGCGACAAAGCCTGCTAAAACTGGAAACCCAGCAACTTCCGTCATTCTTTGCTGCGCTCAGAATGACGATTATGTTTTTACGATTTTTAATTTCCAGAAACTAGATTTTTTGCGTAAAATATTGTTTTCTCAGCCAAAGATTTAAACCAAGGATGTTATTTTGAGCAACCCAGCAACAACCGTGCTATCTGCACGCGTGCAATCAATTAAAGAATCTCCTACCCTTGCCATCACTGCAAAAGCCGCTAAATATAAGGCTGAAGGCCGCCCTATTATTGGCTTGGCGGCAGGTGAGCCAGATTTTGACACACCGCAACACATTAAAGATGCCGCAATTGCCGCGATTAACGCTGGCTACACTAAATATACGCCTGTGAGCGGCATCCCAGTGCTTAAGCAAGCCATCGTGAACAAGTTTAAAACTGAAAATGGTTTTGATTATGCGGTAAACGAAGTGATTGTTGGCGTCGGCGGTAAGCAAACGATATTCAATTTATGTTTAGCTGTGCTCAATAAAGGCGATGAAATGATTGTGCCCGCGCCGTACTGGGTAAGCTACGCCGATATTGCTTTGGTAGCAGAAGCGGTGCCTGTAATTATCAATTGCGGCATTGAACAAGGCTTTAAGCTGCTGCCCGCGCAATTAGAAGCGGCGATTACGCCCAAAACTAAATTGGTGATGTTCAACTCGCCCTCTAACCCCACTGGCGCGGTGTACAGCCTTAATGAGCTTAAAGCCTTGGGCGAAGTGCTGCTAAAACACCCACATGTATTGGTAGCGACGGATGATATGTATGAACACGTGAATTTAACGGGCGATAAGTTCTACAATATACTCAACGCCACACCAGCGCTTAAAGCCCGCTGCATCGTGCTAAATGGCGTTTCTAAAGCCTATTCTATGACAGGTTGGCGCATTGGTTATGCCGCTGGCCCTGCTTACATTATCAAAGCCATGGAAATTTTGCAAAGCCAATCCACCAGCAACGCAACCTCTATTTCACAACATGCGGCAGTCGCCGCGTTAAATGGCTCGCAAGACTGCATTAAACCGATGGTCGCCGCATTTAAAGAGCGCCACAAATACGTGGTAGATCGTTTTAACGTCATGCCAGGCTTAAGCTGCCTAATGGCTGGCGGCGCGTTTTACGCTTTCCCCGATGCGCGCGGCGCAATTGCAACGTTGTATAAATCTGGCAAAATTAGCGCAGCGACTGATATGGCGTTGGCTGAATACTTGCTTGAGCAGTTCGACGTCGCCGTAGTCCCAGGCTCCGCGTTTGGTGCTGAAGGCTATTTTAGAATTTCATTCGCCACCAGCATGGATAATTTGCGCGAAGCTTTAGACAGAATTGAAAAATCCCTGAATTAGACTCTTTGCAATCTATCAAGCTCCGTTCGTAGTGAGCTTGAATAAAACCCGTTCGTGGTGAGCTAGTCGAACCATGTTACCCTTCGACTAGCTCAGGGCGAACGGTGCGCCTCTTATTTACCACCAAACAAACCCTTCACTTTATCCAAAGCCCCCGCAGCCTTAATGCCAACACTTGTCCCTACGCCTGGGCCTAAAATCGCCGTGCCCGCAATCGCGCCAGCCAGCGCGGCTTTTGAAGGCGAAACTTTAGGATTATCCACCGTGCCAGAAACGTTCAGGGGAATCGCTGCCAAACCCATACCATTTTTCACATCCACCACCACCACGCCATCTAGCGATTTATTTGGCTTTACTTTCACCTGACCTGTCGCTGCCAATAATCCAGAGCTTATTTTAAGATTGCGCAGGTGATATTGCTTGGCTGTGTTTCCTCCAGTAACATTTAATAAGCCAGAAAACGTATCAAACTGCGTTTCGCCACCGCCTTGGTTTTGTTTTAATAGCAAACTCGCCATTTTGACCAAATCTAGCCCATGTAAAACGCCGCTATTCACTTTAAAATTGAAATCTGCGTGCAAATTATCGGCCAAACGCCCAGCCTCTTTAGACTGGGCGGAGAAATTACCGCTACCAAATAGGTTGCCGCTTAAATAAACCGCCTTACTCACCATGCGGCTTGGCTGCTGCACTGCTAAATTAGCTAGCTTTAACTTGCCGTGTAAGCGCCAACTGTTTTGCCAGTTTATAACCGCATTGCCTGTTAGTTTGCCGCCATACAGCGCAATATCAATATTGGGAATCTCCAGCCTGCTGTCTTTAAGGTGCATTTCAAGCTTGGCCTTGTCAATCAACAATGGCAAGCCTACTGGCAGCGTCCATTTGTCCGCAGTCACTACAATTAGCTGTTCATCGCCATTTGGCGATACATCAGCCATCAGCTTACCATCCAAGGTTTCTAGCATGGCAGATTCTAATGTATAAGCCTCTGTCAGCTTGGCCTGTGCATTCATTGCAGGGTAATTCGCCTCAGGCCAAACCAGCTGCAACTCATTAACCTCTATATGGCGAACACGTATGCTCAAAGGCGTACTGCTATCAACATTTTTAGCTGTTAGCGCAGATATAAACTCTAAAGCCGCCTTCTTAATAATCGGCTTATCAATAGTTAAATCAAGCGATTTAGTATCAGAAAACAAAGAAGCCAGCGTAGGAATTACCACCAAACGTTCCACTGTAAGTTCTTCATGCTTGCCAACCACAATGCCGTCAGCAACCACACGCGGGCTTGGCAACAGAAATAAATGTACCGATTGAATAACCACAGGCTGCCCTAGTTTCTCGCTTGCTAATTTTTCTACCTCACGCAAATACGTCTGCATAGGTATTAAAAAAGGCAAAATAAGTAGTAAGCCAATAACTGCGGCTGCACCAATTAAGATTTTTTTATGTTTATTCATCATTTAACTGCTAAATTATACGCGTAAATGATTGACCAAAAAGCGCTAAGCCAGTATTATCACGCCTTCACAAGTACTACCGATTCCTCGATAGCTCAGCCGGTAGAGCAACGGACTGTTAATCCGTGTGTCCCTGGTTCGAGCCCAGGTCGAGGAGCCAAATATAACAAAAAAGCCCTGCAGAAATGTAGGGCTTTTTTATTACTTGATTCACCTTAGCCAAATCGTACCCCTCAAAATATCTTAAAGTTATTTGAAATAAGGCACTATCTCATTACTTACAAACTGTGACGGAAAAGATATTTCTTATAACTGAATATGAGTCCATCAGCGGTAATCTGCTCCAACCTAAGCCCTGGTGACAGATACTCACCCTCTTGCAGCAGGCGATCATTGATACCGACAATGCGCTCCTTCGGTAAGGTCGAATAGGCATGGCC
>JAYVRE010000328.1:0-3591 GCA_043776535.1 Methylotenera sp.
TGTGTCCAATTTTCGGCAACTTGTGTTAGCTTTGGCCAATCCTGACGCGATTCAGGCACGGCAACTTGCATATAAAACGGCTTTTTGTCTTCATCTTCCTCCCATAGCGCTTTACCAGAAATAGGGAAAGTGGAAGTTTCAGTTTGCTTCTCCAGTATATCAAGCCACTCAATCGGCAAGGCAAAGTGAATACTGCCAGCACGCCCTGCGGTTTTAAAGGTGTTAATACCGACCAAATTGCCTTCCATGTCAAATAAGCCGCTGCCGCTTGCGCCCATGCTAAATTTGGCGGTGCTACGAATCACTTTGCCTTGATCTGAGTCATACAAAGCTTTAACACTGCCGCTAGAGGTAAGCGGTGCTGGCACGCCGTTAGAATGACCAAACGCGACAATTTCTTGGCCGCGTTTTAAATCGGTGCTTTTGCCAATGGGGGCGGGCTTAAATGGCAACGGTGCGGTGCTGACCAAACATAAATCGTGCCAAGTATCGGCTTTTACCGAGTTAATGCTGTAAGTGTCTTCACCGCGTGAAATCCACGGCTCTTTAGTAGAGCGAAAAACGTGGCAATTGGTGAGCACTTTATCTTTACCTACCACCACGCCAGAGCCATAAGCCAAGCCGCCTGTAGCGTTATGGCCACGTATTAAAACTATGCTGGTATAAGCCTCGTAAAGTTTGGCCTTATCAAAAGCAAACGCAGGTTGAATGGCTGCTAGCAAAACAGCGGTAACTATTAAAACGCGCATGTTATATCCCCAATTTAATATTGAATTTAATACCCTAGTGAATGACTAAAGCCTTGATACAAAGTTCGCATGAACTTATGAGTTAAAGCCTGTTAAAATCCAATGGTGCATTAAATTATTGATTAATATGGATTGAAAAAAGTGTTTGCCACCTTCCCCAATAGTAAATATCAGCTACACCAGCCATTTCAGCCAGCGGGCGACCAGCCACAGGCTATCGAAAAGCTCACGCAAGGCATTAACGATGGGCTAAAGTTTCAAACTTTGCTGGGTGTAACGGGCAGTGGCAAAACTTATACGATGGCCAATGTCATTGCTAGGCTTGGCCGTCCAGCCATTGTGATGGCACCGAATAAAACGTTGGCAGCGCAGTTGTATAGTGAGTTTAGAGAATTTTTCCCGAATAATTCGGTGGAATACTTCGTCAGTTATTACGATTATTATCAACCAGAAGCCTACGTACCTTCGCGCGATATGTTTATTGAGAAAGATTCCAGCATCAACGAACATATCGAGCAGATGCGGCTATCGGCCACCAAAGCGCTATTAGAGCGCGAAGACAGCATCATTGTGGCGAGCGTGTCGGCGATTTACGGTATTGGCGACCCTTCTGAGTATCACGGCATGGTATTGCACCTGAAACAGGGCGACAAAATGAGCCGCGATGAGGCAATACAGCGCTTAATCGGTATGCAATACGACCGCAATGATTTTGATTTTAGCCGTGGTAATTTTCGTGTGCGCGGCGATGTGATTGATATTTTCCCTGCCGAAAATAACGAGACGGCAGTGCGCTTAAGTTTGTTTGATGACGAGGTGGACGCCATCACTTTATTTGATCCTTTAACAGGACAAATTTTTAATAAAATTCAACGATTTACCATCTATCCTTCAAGTCATTACGTAACATCGCGCGAGGCCACGATTAAGGCGGTGGAAAAGATTAAGCATGAACTAGTTGACCGCGTCGCCCATTATATAAAAGAAGGCAAATTGGTCGAAGCACAACGTATTGAGCAGCGCACACGTTTTGATCTGGAAATGCTCAACGAAATTGGCTTTTGCAAGGGTATCGAGAACTACTCAAGGCATTTATCTGGGCGCAATGCTGGCGATCCGCCGCCGACCTTGATTGATTACTTGCCCGATAACGCGCTGATGATTATCGACGAAAGCCATGTGACCGTGCCGCAAATTGGCGGTATGTACAAAGGCGATTGGTCGCGTAAAACTAATTTAGTCGATTACGGTTGGCGCTTGCCTTCTGCGCTGGATAATCGGCCGCTAAAATTTGAGGAATTTGAGCGCATTATGCGCCAAACGGTATTTATAAGCGCCACGCCAGCCGATTACGAAAAAAATCATCAACAGCAAGTGGTGGAAATGATTGCGCGGCCAACGGGCTTGATAGACCCAGAAATTACCGTGAAGCCAGCCGATTCGCAAGTGGATGATTTGCTTGGAGAAATTAAGCTGCGCGTGACAGTAGGTGAGCGTGTTTTAGCGACCACATTAACTAAACGTATGGCGGAAGATTTAACCGATTATTTAAGTGAACACGGCGTAAAAGTGCGTTATTTGCATAGTGATATTGATACGGTAGAGCGCGTTGAGATTATTCGCGATTTGCGCTTAGGTGAGTTTGATGTGCTGGTCGGCATTAACCTGCTGCGCGAAGGCTTGGATATACCTGAGGTTTCTTTAGTAGCGGTGCTAGACGCAGATAAAGAAGGCTTTTTGCGCTCTGAACGCAGCCTAATTCAAACCGCAGGCCGCGCAGCGCGAAATATTAACGGCAAAGTGATTTTTTATGGCAACCGCATCACGCGCAGCATGGGCTTGGCGATTGACGAGACGAATAGACGAAGAAAAATACAAACAGCTTTTAACGAGGCGAATAATATTATTCCAGTGGGCATCACCAAACGCGTAAAAGACATGATAGACGGCGTGTACGATAAAGACGAAGCACAACGTGAACGCAAAGCCGCGCAAGACCAAGCCAATTATGAATCCTTAAGCGAAAAACAAATTGTAAAAGAAATGAAGCGCCTAGAAAAAGCCATGCACGAAGCCGCCAAAAACCTAGAGTTTGAAAAAGCCGCAGAATTTAGAGACCAACTTAAAAAACTGAGAGTTAAGTTTTTTGGCGCAGAAATGCCAGATTTGGTTTAATTGGCCGAGTGAAGTATTTATGTAGCGCAGACTGCCAGCCTTCAAGCTATGGCAACATGCAGGCAAGGCGTCTGCGCTACGAAATACAAGTTCTATGGTGCTGATTCTCTACATTAAAATTAAACATCAATCTGTGTAGGAGCGACACCCTCGTCGCGAAGCCATGTTGCTATCGCGGCTATACAATAGACGCACAGAAAATAAATTGATTAATACGCGCTTTTAAACTATAATCGCGTCCTTTCAAACCCTTGCCACACTGTTCCGTTAATTCGGTCGCATAACAGGTGGCTTTAACCACAAGGAGATTTCATGCGTCATTATGAAGTAGTTTTTATCGTCCATCCAGATCAAAGCGAGCAAGTGCCTGCGATGATCGAGCGCTATCGCGCTATGATTACCGCTAGCGGCGGTGCCATGCACCGTTTAGAAGATTGGGGTCGTCGTCAGTTGGCTTATCCAATTCAAAAAATCCACAAAGCACATTACGTTTTAATGAACATCGAGTGCAATCAAGCCACATTAGATGAGCTTGAGCACGGCTTTAAATTTAACGATGCCGTGATTCGCCATTTAACAATGGGTACTAAAGTTGCAGCAGTTGCACCTAGCCCAATGATGAAAGAAGAGAAATCTAGATCAGTGCTAAGTAGAGATGCAGCGCCTG
>JAYVRE010000329.1:0-3587 GCA_043776535.1 Methylotenera sp.
TACTGCTGCGTGCACGCGGCGCTTGCTTTGCGCGATGACGGCTATGAAACTATCATGGTCAATTGCAACCCAGAGACGGTTTCTACCGATTACGATACGAGTGACCGTCTGTATTTTGAGCCAGTGACGCTTGAAGACGTGCTAGAAATCGTCGCGATTGAAAAACCAGTCGGCGTGATTGTGCAATATGGTGGCCAAACTCCACTTAAGCTGGCGCGTGCGCTAGAAAAAGCGGGCGTGCCGATTATCGGAACAAGTCCTGACGCAATTGATAGAGCCGAAGACCGCGAGCGTTTTCAGCAATTATTGCATGAGCTTGGCTTAAAGCAGCCGCCAAACCGCACTGCGCGCACGCCAGAGGCGGCTTTAATCGCCGCCAGTGAAATTGGTTACCCACTAGTGGTGCGGCCGAGCTATGTGCTTGGAGGACGCGCCATGGAAATTGTGCACGAGCAAAGTCAGCTAGAGCGCTACATGCGCGAAGCGGTGAAGGTTTCGCACGATTCGCCTGTGTTGCTTGATCGCTTTTTAAATGACGCAATTGAGATTGATGTTGATGCGATTTGTGATGGTGAAGACGTGTTAATTGGCGGCATTATGCAGCACGTGGAGCAAGCGGGCGTGCATTCTGGTGATTCGGCCTGTTCATTGCCGCCGTATAGTTTAAGCAAAAAATTGCAAGACGTGCTTCGCGAACAAACCGCGCAGATGGCGCTGGCGCTGGGCGTTAAAGGCTTAATGAACGTGCAGTTTGCAATTCAAGGTGAAACCGTTTATGTGTTAGAAGTGAATCCTAGAGCCAGCCGTACAGTACCGTTTGTATCAAAAGCTTGCGGCTTGCAACTAGCAAAAATCGCCGCGCGTTGCATGGCGGGGCAAAGCTTGAAATCGCAAGGTGCAACTAAAGAAGTCATTCCACCGTATTATTCGGTGAAAGAAGCGGTATTCCCGTTCATCAAGTTTCCAGGCGTCGATACCATTTTAGGCCCAGAAATGAAATCAACTGGCGAAGTGATGGGTGTTGGCGCCACCTTTGCCGAAGCCTTTGTGAAAGCGCAACTCGGCGCATCAGCCAAACTACCCAAAGGCGGCCGCGCGTTTATTAGCGTGCGCAATGAAGATCACCAAAAAGTGGTGGATATTGCACAAGACCTCGATAAATTGGGTTTTACGTTAGTGGCCACCAAAGGCACGGCCAAGGCGCTAATGGCGCATGGTTTAACGGTAACGCCCGTGAATAAAGTGGCTGAAGGCCGCCCACACGTTGTCGATATGATTAAAAACAACGAAATTAGCTTTATCGTCAACGTGACCGAAGACAAAAAGGCCGTGGCCGACTCTTACGAAATTCGTCGCAGCGCGCTGCAAAATAAAGTGGCTTATTACACCACGCTAGCGGGTGCTCAAGCCGCGTGCATAGGTATGGCGCACATGCAAGAATTGAATGTCGAGTCACTGCAAGACTTACATAAAAAGCTTGCCTAAACGTTTTGTCTTTTAGTAAGCTTAGACTTGCACAAAAAGTTAGTTTAAAATACACTTAAGTTTAATTATTTCAAAACCACACTCATTTGAGCGTGGTTTATTTTTTTTGTAGGGTTTCTTAAAGAATGGTTATAAACGTATGGCTTTAAATCAAATCCCAGTCACCATCATAGGCGCAGAGCAGCTTAAAGTTGAGCTAGCGCGCCTGCGCAGCGAAGATAGGCCAAGCGTTATTGAGGCAATTGCCGAGGCGCGGGCACAAGGCGACTTGTCGGAAAATGCCGAGTATGAAGCGGCTAAAGAAAAGCAAAGTTTTATCGAAGGCCGCATTGCCGAACTAGAATCAAAGCTATCAAACTTATTTGTTATTGACCCAAAAACGCTGAATGCCGAAGGCCGCGTAGTATTTGGCGCAACGGTGCGTTTTGAAGATTTAGACTCTGGTGAAGCCAAAACCTACCAAATTGTGGGCGAAGATGAAGCGAATATTAAAGGTGGAAAAATTTCAGTGGGCTCTCCCATTGCGCGCGCTTTAATTGGAAAATTAGAAGGCGACATCGCCGAAGTGCAATCGCCAGGCGGCGTTAAAGAGCTGGAAGTGTTAGAAGTGAGCTACATTTAAACATGCTGTCTCGCTTAAATCTAATTGTTATTACCTTGTGGGTAGGCGCGTTGTGGACAACAGGCCTAAGCGCTTATGTGCTGTTTGATTCGCTGCAAGATAAGCAATTAGCGGGTAGTTTGGCGGGTAAATTATTTACAGTAGTGAGCTACATCGGCATGGCGAGCGGCTTTTATTTGTTGATTCAACGCTTGCTCGATTACGGCACTGGCGCGCTTAAACAAGGTTTTTTCTGGGCAGTTTTTGTGATGTTGCTACTAGTGCTTGCCGGGCATTTCGGCGTTCAGCCAATATTGGCGCAGCTTAAGGCTGATGCTATGCCATCTGATGTAATGCATAGTATATTTGCAGAAAGATTTGGCAAATGGCACGGTGTTGCCAGTGTTGCATATTTGGTGGAATGCTTGCTGGGCTTTGTGTTGGTATTAAAGGCGCGTCAATAATTATGGTTTAGGAATATGTATTTTCGCTTTTTCTTTGATAGTTTCGCTGACGCGATAAATCACCAATTGTTTGCCAATGTGATGCACCGCTGTTGCATTGGTTTTGCTGCACATTTCAGCATACATTAATTTTCTGGCATCGCGATCATCGCCCGCGACATGAATTTTAATCAACTCATGCGCATTTAAGTTAAGCTCAATTTCTTTCAGGACGTTTTCGGTTAAACCGTTATTGCCAATCATCACGACAGGGCTTAAGCTGTGCGCTAAGCCGCGTAAATGGGAGATTTGTTTAGTATTTAGTTTCATTAGTCGTTAATTTCAATGCAAGTCTTTTGAATAAGGCAATATTTTACCATGAACAGGTGTTGTTAATTTGAAAGCTAGATTTTGAAAGTTACACGAACCAGCAAAGCTTGGATGCAAGAACATCTGAATGATGAGTTCGTCAAACGCGCGCAAAAAGAAGGCTATAGAGCCCGCGCGGCCTACAAGCTGATTGAGATTGACGATAAAGATAAGCTGATTAAACCTGGCATGACCATTGTGGACTTGGGTTCTAGCCCTGGCAGTTGGAGCCAAGTGGCAGTGCAACGGCTAAAGGGTAATGGAAAAATCATCGCGCTAGATATTTTAGATATGACGGGCATTGCTGGCGTGACTTTTATTCAAGGCGACTTTCGTGAAGAAGTGGTATTAAAGCAGCTACAAGAGGCGATAAATAATAAGTCAGTTGACCTTGTAATTGCCGATATGGCACCCAATATAAGTGGTGTAAAAGATGTGGATCAAGCGGGTGCGGCTTATTTAACTGAGCTGGCACTTGAATTTAGTAGTGAATGGTTGAAACCGGGCGGCAATTTTCTAGTCAAAGTTTTTATCGGCAGTGGTTTTGATGAGATTGTAAAAACCATGCGCTTAAGATTTGATAAAGTAGTCACACGCAAACCTAAAGCTTCGCGCGATCGCAGTAGTGAAGTGTATTTGTTAGGCCTAGGTCGTAAATAGGCTCGTCAATGCACCCCCTTTACAGTTGG
>JAYVRE010000330.1:0-3584 GCA_043776535.1 Methylotenera sp.
CTAAAGCGGTGCATAATCAACGCATGCACGCCAGGGTAAGTGGTGAGCACCTCAAGGTGGCTGCGCGCGGCGGGGTCGCGCTCGAACACGATTGAAATATCTTCTTTAATATGGTTAAACATAATTAAACTGATTATAAATAAAGCATAATTATGCCATATAACTTAATAGTTGACTAAATCAGTGGGATAAAATGCCTGATTAACTTGATCAGCTGGTTAAAATTATCCATTAGCTAAATAGATTGAAATTCTTCTAAGCAGTCAAAGTCAATGCGTGTATTGACTCACATGACCTACAACCGAGAAAAGGAATATGAAAATTAGGCAGTACATCACAAGGATAGTGATTTTAAGTGTTTTTATGGGCATATCTTTGGCTTTGCCTGCAACGGTATTGTTTGCAAAAGAAATGTCAAACCATAAATCACACACTGCCTATGCTAAACCAGTCACTGGGATAGCTTCGTATTATGGCGGAAAATTCCATGGGAAACGCACGGCCAGCGGTGAGATCTTTAACAAAAACGCGATGACTGCCGCCCACCGCAGTTTGCCATTTGGCACAAAAGTAAAGGTGACAAACTTGCGAAATGGTAGAACCGTGCTGGTTAGAGTCAATGACCGTGGCCCTCACGTCCGTGGTCGAATGATTGATTTATCGCAAGCGGCTGCGAAAAAAATTGGCTTATCGCACGCGGGTACTGCGCGCGTTAAGTTGGAAGTGCTTAATAAAGTAAAATCAAAATAGTGCGTTTGATTGTATTTTATGTTGATTAAGCAGTCATCTTGAATTCAATATTTTGTGTGCTTTCTCGGCTCTTGCGTTAGCGTTAGCACGCCTCTTAGCAAGTTTACTTCTTCTTTTTCAAGTCGTGCGCGGCTATACAGGCGGCGCATGCGCTCGAACAGTTTTTTTGGCGCGTTGGGGTTCAGGTAGCCAATGTGCAACAGCGTTTCTTCTAAGTGCGCGTAAAAGCGTTCCAGCTCGTCGTTGGTAGCAAGCACTTCACCAGTAGGAACATTGCCAGCAGGCGCATGGATATTGCCTTCTGGGCTGGTCATTCTTAGTTCGTAACACATCAATTGCACTGCCATCGCCAAGTTTAACGACGAATATTCTGGATTTGCCGGAATCATCGATAGTAGTTGACAGCAATCGAGCTCGGCATTGGTTAAGCCGCTCATTTCGGTGCCAAATACAAAAGCAACAGGCTGGGAAGTCGCTATTTTACTGGCTTGCAGGGCAGCCTCGCGCGCATTCACTGTTTCATGAGATAAATAACGTTTGCGCGCACTCATGCCAATCGCAAACGCACAGCCTGTAAGCGCCTCTGATAAAGTTTGTGTGACAATCGCGCTGTCTAGTACGTCATCTGCGCCTGCGGCCAGCGCGGTGGCTTGCGGGTTGGGAAACTTGTCTGGCTGTACTAAATATAAGTGCTGAAAACCCATGGTTTTCATAGCGCGCGCGGTCGAGCCGATGTTGCCAGGATGGCTGGTTTGACAAAGCACGATGCGGATATTATCGAAAATGGTACTTTTAATAATTGACTGTGACAATTTGGGGAAACGCCTATTGATGCTAAAATAGCATTTTAACAGCTCTTTAACATTATTTTTGTTGTTTTTCCATCACGTACATGGCAATGAGTCGGTGATTGCGATGGATAAAGCGCAAGGCGTAAAATACAAAAATGCTGAAGATTAGTACATTAAGTACAGCAAAGTATTTTTGTATTTTGCAACGCCGCGATTTGCCATCGCAATTACCGAATCATTGACTTTTAAGTAAAGACCACCAAAATGCATCCAATGCTATCCATTGCAGTAAAAGCCGCGCGCGAAGCAGGCCGCATTATTAATCGCGCCTCGCAAGACGTGAACGCGCTTTCTGTCACCAGCAAAACCTTTAACGATTTTGTGAGCGAAGTTGATCACGCCGCCGAGCAGGCGATTATTGATACGCTAAAATATGCTTACCCTGACCACGGCTTCTTAGGTGAAGAAAGCGGTGAAAGCAATACAGACGCTGAAAATGTTTGGATTATTGATCCGCTAGATGGCACGACTAATTTCTTGCATAATTTTCCGCAATACTGCGTCTCTATTGCCTTGCAGCAAAAGGGCGTGCTCACGCAAGCAGTCATTTACGACCCTGTACGCAACGATTTATTTACCGCCACCAAAGGCCGGGGCGCGTTTTTAAACGATAAACGCATTCGTGTCACCAACCGAACCAAGTTGCAAGATTCGCTCATAGGCACAGGTTTTCCATTTCGCGATTTTGCGCACTTAGATACTTACATGGCGATGTTGAAAGACATGATTAAAAAAACCACGGGCATTCGCCGCCCTGGCTCGGCTGCGTTGGATTTAGCTTATGTGGCGGCGGGATATACCGATGGCTTTTTCGAGATTGGTTTATCCACTTGGGATATAGCCGCGGGCGGCTTGCTAGTGCAAGAGGCGGGCGGCATGGTGGGCGATTTTGAAGGTAACGAAAGTTGGATTACGACAGGCAATATCGTGGCGGGCAACCCAAAAGTGTTTGCGCAAATATTACAAGTGCTAAGGCCGCATTTAAACGAAAAACTTAAAACACCCATTAAATAAAACTAAGCAATAAAGCCTAATGGTTAATGCTTTAGTGCGTGCTCTGCGTTTCTTCGTTTAACTTACTATCCACTAAGGCGGCCATTTCAAATAGCTTATCGTCCGCAGTTAAGGCCAAGCTAATTATTAGTTGAGCTTTATATTGTTGATCATAAGCCAGTCTTTCGATATCAAATGGCCCGATTACCTCTCTGCATTGGGCTAAAAACTGTGCATAAACGGCTACATTATCATTGGTCATGGTAAATATCCTTGTGAAGTTGATTATCTCAAATTAAATAAAGCATTATTTGCGCCAAACTTTTAGACCAAAATATTTATTTTAACTTATTGATTCTATTATAAAAATATATAATAAAATTTATAGTAAGTTAGTAATATGATGAAAATTTCATTACAAGCGTCGATAAACAGAACAGTTTATTTGTTACTTTCTTGTATTTTTAGCAGTAAAGTTTTAGTTTGTAAGAACAGTGAATTTGTAAGTGTAGTAATGTAAGCGTGTACAATAATAATTTAGTTATTTTTGGGTATAAATGGGATTTTTAGCGACAAATCATACGCTCACTGCAGATAATTTGGTTGGCGTTCGTGGTGATAGGTTATTGTTTGAAAAGCTCAATTTCAACTTATCAAACGGCACTGTGCTGTATCTTCAAGGTGAAAATGGCTCTGGTAAAACAACGCTGTTACGCACTATCTGTGGGCTATCTAAGCCATATGAAGGCAACATTAATTGGTGTGGCGAAAACATCAATTCACTCGCTGAAGAATATTCCAAACATGTTTTATATATTGGGCACTTAGCAGGCATTAAAGAAGATTTAACTGCCTTGGAGAATTTGCAGTTCTCACTTGCTTTGTCTGGCGCAGATATTTCAACAGATAAGGCCGCTGAAACACTTAAAATGCTGGGTTTGGCAAAAGGTTTGAATTTACCCACACGCATGTTGTCTCAAGGCCAGAAGC
>JAYVRE010000331.1:0-3566 GCA_043776535.1 Methylotenera sp.
GATGCTAACGAGCAGCATGTGGTTAATATTGTAGATTGGCTGTTGAAATATGCGTTTGAACAGCGCGCCAGCGATATTCACTTAGAACCACGTCGCAACATGGGCATGATGCGCTTTCGCATTGATGGCGTACTACACCAAGTGTATCAATTGCCAAGCAATATAATGAACGCTATCACCAGCCGTATTAAGTTACTAGGCCGTATGGATATGGTAGAAAAACGCCGCCCGCAAGATGGTCGCATTAAAACCCTAAGTGCCGATGGTGTTGAGATTGAGCTGCGTTTATCCACCATGCCAACCGCGTTTGGCGAGAAACTGGTAATGCGGATTTTTACACCTGATGTCATAGTGCAAGATTTTGTGCAGCTTGGCTTCACAAAAAAGCAAGCCAGTTTATGGGCAGAATGGACTAAAGCGCCCAATGGCATTATTTTGGTCACGGGTCCAACAGGTTCTGGCAAAACCACCACGTTATATTCCACGCTCAAACAACTTGCCACGCCAGAAGTCAACGTGAGCACGGTAGAAGACCCGATTGAAATGGTCGAGCCTGCGTTTAATCAAATGCAAGTGCAAACCAATATTGGCCTCACTTTTGTTGATGGCATTCGCACACTCATGCGGCAAGACCCCGATATTATTATGGTGGGCGAGATTCGCGACATTGAAACTGCTGACATGGCAATACAAGCCGCGCTAACAGGGCATTTGGTGCTATCCACTCTGCATACAAACGATGCGCCATCTGCCGTGACTAGGTTATTGGATTTGGGCGTGCCAGCCTATTTAATTCACTCTTCAGTATTGGGCATTATGGCGCAGCGCTTAGTGCGCACGCTTTGTTCAGCATGTAAGGTACCTCACGAAATTACCGATGCAGAGTGGGCCTCGATTACACTTCCGTTTAAAGCCGCAAAACCAAATGGCGTAATGAAAGCAGTGGGCTGCTTAGAATGCAGAAATACTGGATATAGAGGCCGCAGCGGCATATACGAGATGCTCACCATCACGCCAAAATTACGCAAACTGATTAAACCGGAAACTGATTTAAGCCTGCTTAAAAACATGGCCTACCAAGAAGGCATGCAGCCGCTGATGCTAAATGGTGCTGAAAAAGTTGCCGCAGGAATGACGACGGTTGAAGAACTGCTAAAAGTCGCCCCACCACTCGATCAATAATCTGCATTTCAGAGCAGCTCGACATTATTTTTTGTTAAGTTTGAATGGTTTAGCAACCAGCAACCTTGACCAAATGACGCTAAACAGTTAATGTTTAGGGTTATAAATTAATTCGTCAAAAATCAAGCATAGGCACACAAAATAAAGTATGGATTCAAAAGTAAAAAACGCACACATTACAGGTGCAGAAATCGTTATTCGCTGCTTAAACGAGGAGAAAGTCAAATTTGTGTTTGGCTATCCTGGTGGGGCTGTGCTGCACATTTACGATGAAATTTATAAGCAAAATGGCTTTAAACATATCCTCGTGCGTCACGAGCAAGCGGCGGTACACGCCGCCGATGCGTTCTCGCGCGCGACGGGCGAGGTTGGTGTAGCACTGGTCACATCAGGCCCAGGTGCCACCAATGCGGTCACTGGTATCGCCACAGCGTACATGGATTCCATCCCCATAGTGGTGATTAGTGGTCAAGTGCCTGTGCCGAACATTGGTTTAGATGCTTTTCAAGAAGTCGATATGGTAGGCGTAACGCGTCCTTGCGTTAAACATAACTTTTTGGTGAAAGATGTAAAAGACATCGCTGCCACCATAAAAAAAGCGTTTTTTATCGCTGCTTCAGGCCGCCCAGGCCCAGTAGTAGTAGATATCCCCAAAGATATTACAGCGCATCTGGCTGAATTTATTTACCCTAAAACGGTAGAAATGCGATCGTACAACCCTGTGTTAAAAGGCCATAGCGGACAAATTAAAAAAGCGATTAAACTATTGCTAGAAGCCAAACGCCCGATGATTTACACGGGCGGCGGACTTGTGTTGGGCGATGCTGCGGCTGAGCTGATTAAGCTAGCCAAAACATTAAACTTCCCTGTCACCAATACGCTAATGGGCTTGGGCGGTTACCCCGCTACTGATAAGCAATTTGTAGGTATGTTGGGCATGCACGGCACTTATGAAGCTAATATGGCGATGCAAAATTGCGACGTGTTAATTGCCGTTGGCGCGCGTTTTGACGACCGTGTGATTGGCAACCCAGCGCATTTTTTAAGCCAAAAACGCACCATTATTCACATCGATGTTGATCCATCTAGCATCTCTAAACGCGTAAAAATAGATGTGCCGATTGTTGGCCATGTGCAATCAGTTTTGTCTGAAATGAACGAGATTTTAGCCCTAGAGCCGAAACCGCTAGACATTAAGAAAAACGATCTCAGCAAGTGGTGGAAACAAATTGACGAATGGCGCGCTGTTAAATCGATGGTGTACAAAAATTCTGATACTGTCATTAAACCGCAATATGTGATTGAAAAATTATGGGAAGTAACCAAGGGCGACGCTTACGTGACTAGTGACGTGGGCCAGCACCAAATGTGGGCTGCCCAATATTACAAGTTTGATAAACCGCGACGCTGGATTAACTCTGGCGGCTTGGGCACGATGGGCGTGGGTTTGCCTTACGCCATGGGCTGCCAATTTGCCGATAAAAACGCGCAAGTGGCGTGCGTAACGGGTGAAGGCAGTATTCAAATGAATATTCAAGAGCTTTCGACCTGTGCGCAATACGGTTTGCCGATTAAAGTGATAATGCTGAACAACCGGTCTTTAGGCATGGTGCGTCAGTGGCAAGAATTTTTCTACGAAAATCGTTATTCAGAATCTTACATGGATAGCTTGCCCGATTTTGTGAAGCTGGCTGAATCTTACGGTCACGTCGGTATGCAAATCACCCAACCTAGTGACGTGGAAGGCGCATTAAAAGAGGCGTTTGCCAAAAAAGATAAATTTGTGTTTATGGATTTCATCACCGACCAAGAAGAAAACGTGTTCCCGATGATTGCCAACGGCAAAGGTTTATCGGAAATGATTATGGGCAAAGATAACAAGCACAGAGAGGAGCTAGAATAAATGAAACACATTATTTCACTCCTTATGGAAAACGAAGCGGGCGGCTTATCGCGCGTGGCGGGCTTATTCTCAGCGCGCGGTTATAATATCGAATCGCTGACAGTGGCGGCGACCGAAGACCCAACGATGTCGCGCATGACCATTGTCACCAGCGGCTCGGATGAAGTCATCGAGCAAATTATTAAACAATTAAACAAATTAATTGACGTGATAAAAGTGCTAGATTTAAACGATGGCAAGTTTATCGAGCGCGAATTAATGCTGGTTAAAGTGAAAGCCACTTCACCTCATCGCGAAGAAATGAAGCGCATGTGTGACATTTTTCGCGGCCGTATTATTGATGTAGCAGATGGCAGTTTTACCATTGAGCTTACCGGCTCTGGCAGTAAATTAGATGCTTTTATCGAAAGCTTAGATAAAACTGCGATTTTAGAAACGGTGCGCACAGGCGCATCGGGCATAGGTCGCGGCGACAGAATTT
>JAYVRE010000332.1:0-3551 GCA_043776535.1 Methylotenera sp.
GCTAGTTCGCAAAATTTAATTTTATCATTCTGGTCAGTTTTAGCCACCTATTATTACTTCATCCTTCTTTTCGGTAGTTCCAAAATGCTTATATCTTTGCGCTCCGTTTTTATGAAATAGATTTTTTGATCCCGTAGCTCAGCTGGTAGAGCATTACACTTTTAATGTAGGGGTCCTGGGTTCAAATCCCAGCGGGGTCACAAACCCGTCTGTCAAATGGCAGGTGGGTTTTTTTTATTGGTCTCAGGGGTGGTTAAAACCCTGCACTTTCAGTGCAGCCCCTTTTAGGTGCTACACATTTTTGGTTTTGTCATTCTGAGCAAAGCGAAGAATCTAGGTTTTTACTAACAAAGAACTAGATTCTTCGCTTAGCTCAGAATGACAGGTTAATTGCTTTGAGCTGTATTCATTCGCCGCATTGGCTAACGTGATGCTTGCCTAGATACCAGTCTCCGTTGGTATGACGGTGATTGCTAGGTGATATATTTTATCTTAAATTGAAAATTCTTAGTTTCGTCATTGCGAGCCAAAATGAAATTTGGGCGCGGCAATCTAAACGACACTACCAGACATGGATTGCCACGCTGCGCTCGCAATGACGGCTTAGAATAGTTACAGCCAATCCCAATCAATGCGTTTTTTATGGGGTGCATTTTTCATCAGATAATCCCATAAACGCGGTGGAATTAAGCGCATCAATCTTGCAATCACGCCCATTTGCCAAGGGATAATTTTAAAGCGTGCTTTGGCTGCAACCGCGTTAACAAATTTATCTGCAAAGTCATCGGCATCCATCAAAAATGGCATTTTGTATTGGTTAAGCTCGGTCATTGGCGTGCGAATATAACCTGGTGCGATGGTACTAACTGCAATATTAAAATGTTGCATCTCGGCACGCAAGCTTTCGCAATAGCTAATCACTGCGGCTTTGCTGGCACTGTAAGCGCCGCTGCCAGGGATGCCGCGGATGCCTGCCACACTAGCAATGCCCACTAAATGGCTTGGCCTTGTTTTATCGATTTCTTGGACAACTTTCATGGCGGCAATAAATGGTTGAAAAGTATTCACCATGCCCATCACATTAATATCAAAAATGGCTTGAATGGCTTTAATGTCATCTTTATGTTCTGTTAGCGTGCCGCGGCTGACGCCAGCATTAGCAATCACTATATTTGGCGTGCCGTGTTGTTGCATAAAATCTTGCGCGGCAGTTTGTAAAGCCGAGCTATCGCGCACATCTAACGCATAAATAGCGCAAGTGATTTTGTACTGATTTTGTAGCTTTGTGGCTAGCTTTTGTAAGTGCTCACTTCGCCGTGCAACTAAGCCTATTATAGATTGCGTGTTAGCGTAGCGTTTAGCATATTCGTGCGCGAGTGCGTTGCCAATGCCGCTAGATGCGCCTGTAATAAAGATATTCATTTGCAAAAGTATAACGCAAATTAATGATGCCCAAAAAGAAACCCGCTAGTTTTATTTAGCGGGTTTGCATGTGGTTTACTTGTTGGTGGGTACTATTTTTTTCGGCAAAACTTTAACTGCTGATTTTATTGTAGGCTTAACAGCAGTTTTTGCCGTACTTACTTTTTTGCGGCTATGGCCTTGTCGGTGCGTACATTACCAATAATGTAATCAGCCACTTTTAGCGCTTGCTCATTACCGCCCGCTTGCGTGGCAGAGGTAATATATTTGCCGTCAATCACCAAGCTAGGTACGCCAGTTGCGCCAGAAGCGCGGAAAATTTGCGCAGCACGATTAAGGTTGGTGTTAGTAGAGAACGATTTAAACGCTTGCGCTACTTTTAATTTATCTAAGCCACTTTGCGCCGTTACCCAAGCAATAGCTGCCGCTTCGTCAGTTGGGTTAAGCGTTTTGGTTTTGTGAACAGCTTCAAACAATTTAGTATGTAGCTTATCGCCCACGCCTAATGTTTCCATCGCGTAAAACGCTTTAGCCATTGGCGCCCAGCTGGCGTTTGGCAAGCCTGGCATGCGTTTAAAGTAAACATCCGCAGGCAATTTTTTTACCCAAGCATTTAGTGGCTCTTCCATGTGGTAGCAATGTGGGCAGCCGTACCAAAAAATCTCCATTACCTCAATTTTGGCTGGCGTTTCGGTAGAAATTGGCTGTGCAACGGCTTCAAAATCGGTGCCGATTTTTGGCGCATCGGCATAAGCGGCCGACATTGCTAAGTTGCTTAGGGTAAAAAGTAAAATGGCTAGGCCTTTTTTAATACTGGTTTTCATTATTTAATTCCTATTTCTTTTGTAAAAATAAAGTTTGCAACAGTGCAATTTACGGTTATTAACGTAGCTAGACTATAAAAGATGACAATTAATTCCAGCTAGCTCAAATTAGTATATTGGCGTTTACTGTGGTTTGGTTTCGGTATGCACTTTAATCAAATCTGCATTAAAGCCGCTGGTAGTCAGCTCACCGCGCATTTTATTAATTTGATCAACATCGTTTAATGGCCCAACGCGTACGCGGTGCCAAACACCCTTTTCAGGAATCGTCGCCGTTTGCACCACGGCCTCAAAACCTTGCAAAGCGAGCTTGGCCTTCATATTATCGGCATCGGCTTCATCGGGAAAAGCGCCCACTTGCAAAAAATAACTGTCTTTTTTAACGGATTTTTCGGTGTTTTTAATTTCTTGCTCGGTAACTGTGCTTTCGGTTTCGGGCAAAATGGTATAAAAATCAAACTTATTATCAGGCTTTGAGCCATCAGGGTTTTCGGCTTGTGGCAAGTCGTTTTTTGTGGGTGTCGTTGCTTTGGGCAATTTTTCAGTAGACACGTCATGTTCCTGTGCTGTTAGTTTTGATGCGCCAATTTTTTTATCTGCAAAGGGGCTATCTGCACCTTTTAAATACATGGTTACCGCCAGCGATGCGCCCACGCCCAATAATAAACCGACTAGCAAGCCACTAAAAAATGGGCTGCCCTTGTTACTGGCTCTTTGCGGAGCAGGCTTATAATCTTTACTCATTAATCATCCTCTGCATACTTTTATTTAATACTTTTTTATTTTAAAATCATGCGCTTACATTTTAAGCGGCGCACTTACGCCCAACAAATTCAAGCCATTTTTAAGTACTTGCCGTGTAGCTGCAATTAACGCAAGCCGCGCCAATTTGGTTGGCAAGTCATCTACTAAAAACTTTGTATCATTGTAATAGCTATGCAAATCGGCTGCACAATCTTTTAAATAATTGGCAATGGTGTGCGGCGCTAATTCTGTACCTGCGTTGCTCACCACTTCGGAAAACTCACTTAAACGTTGCATTAATTTTGCTTCATTTGGCATGTTAAGCGGGCTTAAATCGGCTGTTTTTAGCGCAGTAATGTCACCCGCCCATTGCGTTAATACGCTGCAAATACGCGCATGTGCGTACTGAATATAATACACAGGATTATCATTGGTTTGCGCACGGGCTAAGTCAATATCAAAGATTAATTGTGAATCTGAACGCCGCGCAGCGAGGAAATAGCGCGTGGCATCGCAACCCACTTCGTCAATCAAATCGCGCAAAGTCACGTAACTGCCAGC
>JAYVRE010000333.1:0-3425 GCA_043776535.1 Methylotenera sp.
AGGCGTGATTTTGATGATTGATTATGGTTTTGGCGCGGCGGAATATTATCACCCACAGCGCAACCAAGGCACGCTCATGTGCCATTATCAACATTACGCACACGATAATCCGCTGATCAATATTGGCTTGCAAGACATTACCGCGCATGTAGATTTTACGCAAATTGCACAAGTGACTAACTTAAAAAGTTCATGGCAGGCGCATGGAATAAGGCTTGCAGGCTATGTGAATCAAGCACAGTTTTTAATCAATTGCGGCATTTTAACTATTCTGCAACAGTTTTCACCGCAAGATTCTAGCTATATAAAGCTCGCCGCCGCCGCGCAAAAATTATTATCGCCTGCGGAAATGGGCGAGTTATTTAAAGTGATTTGTTTTACAAAAAATATCGATGAACCGCTGATTGGTTTTACGCAGGGCGATAAATCACATGTTTTGTAAACCCTCTCCCCAACCCCTCTCCCGTAAACGGGCGAGGGGGGCAATAATCCTCTCTCCCTTGCAGGGAGAGAGTTAGAGAGAGGGTAATGGATTTACTAAATAACGCAAAATCATTACGCAGCAATTTAACAGATGCTGAGAAAGCGCTTTGGTATCACCTGCGCGCGCATCGGTTTTTAGAGCTAAAATTTAAAAGACAGAAACCAGTTGGTCAATATATTGTTGATTTTGTTTGTATTGAGCAAAAGTTGATTATTGAGTTAGATGGCGGTCAGCATGCTGAAAATGTTGATTATGACGAACGACGAACGAAGTTTTTAGAAAATGCGGGTTATAAAGTGTTGCGATTTTGGAACAACCAAGTTTTACAAGAACTGGAAAGTGTATTAGAAGCAATTCGTACAGAAATCACCCTCTCCCCAACCCCTCTCCCACAAGCGGGCGAGGGGCTATAGCGTATAATGCGCGGCATGACTGAAATTAGCAAAAATGAAGATGACCCAAAAAATAATCATGATTCAGAAAATGAACATATGCACCGCCGCATTCGCAGTTTTGTGCTGCGTCAAGGCCGTGTAACCAAAGGTCAAGAGCGTGCGCTAGAAACGCAATGGCCTATGTATGGCGTGGAATATGGCTTGCAGAGCATAGATTTAAACACGCTTTTTGGCAGAAATGACAGTAAAAAAATCCTAGAAATTGGCTTTGGTATGGGTGAAACCACCGCCAAAATCGCGCAAACTTTACCCGATTATGATTTCTTAGCAGCCGAGGTACATACGCCTGGCGTTGGCGCGCTGCTTAAGCTGATTGAAGAGGGAAACCTTACTAACATCCGCATTATTCAGCACGATGTGGTGGAAGTTTTGCAAAATATGCTCGCTGATAACAGCTTGGATGGCGTGCATATTTTCTTCCCCGATCCTTGGCATAAAAAGCGCCATCATAAACGTAGATTGATTCAAACTGAGTTTGTAAAATTGCTATGCACTAAAATAAAAACTGGCGGTTATTTGCATGTGGCAACCGATTGGCAAGAATACGCAGAATGGGTGCTAGAAGTGTTAAATTTAGAGCCGAAATTGCAAAATACCGCGGCTGATTATGCAGAAAAACCGAGCTATCGACCACTTACCAAGTTTGAAAATCGTGGCATTAAACTAGGTCACGGCGTGTGGGATATGGTATTTGCTCGCATCTAAATTCGTCATTCTGGCGCAGGCCAGAATCCAGACAGCGTAAATAATAGCTACATTTCAATCAACAATAATTCGTGAGCGCCACTAGACCTAGATTCTGGCCTGCGCCAGAATGACGGCTTATGTTTTTGTGGTTTCTGCTGTAAATAACCAAGCGCCAATAATCTTCTCCGCCTCTTCTACACCCAATTTTTTAGAGCTAGAAAACAATTGCACACTTACGTTTTCGCCCCAAACCGCTAGCAACTCTTTACGCGTTTTTGCCAGCGTTAAACCCGCTTCGCCACGCGATAATTTATCTGATTTGGTCAACAAAACATGCACGGGTTTGCCGCTAGGGCAAAACCAATCGAGCATTTGACGGTCGAGTGGTTGCAACGGGTGGCGGCTATCCATCACTAACACCAAGCCGCCCAAGCTGGTGCGTTCGCTTAAATAGCGTGCCAGCACACTTTGCCAATGCGCGCGCATGGCCTCTGGCACTTTGGCGTAGCCGTAGCCAGGCAAATCGACTAAGTGGCGGTCGTTGCCTAGCGTAAAAAAGTTAATCAGCTGTGTACGGCCTGGTTGCTTGCTTACATAGGCTAATCGATTATGATTAGCCAGCGTGTTAAGCGCGCTGGATTTACCCGCGTTAGAGCGGCCTGCAAAGGCAACTTCAATGCCGCTTGCGGGCGGTAAATCGCGCAAATGATGGGCAGATATAAAAAAAGTTGCGTTTTGAAATAAAGGCATGGCGTGAGTTTACTACAAATGTATAAGGCGCAAATGCTATCACGAACAGACGATTTTTGATAAAATATTAGGTTAATTAAATAGTTACGAAAGTTATAGCAATGTTTAAGTCATTAAATTTTACATCAAGTTTTATTGTCGCTTTGTTGTTGAATATGTCAGTTTCTGTGGCGTTTGCTGAAACATCTGCTCCCGCTCTTGAAAAGAATGCTGCCGAGAAAACCGTGCAAACCGTGTGTGCGGCATGTCACGGTGCGGATGGTAATAGTGCGATTGCGCTAAACCCAAAATTGGCAGGGCAACATCCTGAATATTTACTTAAACAACTTATCAATTTTAAAGAAGGCAAGCGCGCAAATGCAGTAATGGCGGGCATGGTGGCTAATTTAACGCCAGATGACATGAAAAGTTTGGCGGCTTATTTTGCAGGCCAAAAACAAACCTTAGCCAAAGCAAAAAGTAACGGTGTGGGCTCACTGGGTGAAAAAATTTATAGAGGCGGTATTGCCGCAACTCATGTGCCTGCTTGTGCTTCATGCCACGGCGCAAATGGCGCAGGCATTCCTAAGCAATTTCCTCGCTTGGCTGGCCAACATGCAGATTATGCATTGGCGCAACTGCGCGCTTTTCGCCTAGGTGAGCGTGCTAACGCGCCAATGATGATGACAATTGCCGCTAAAATGACCGATGCTGAGATGCAAGCAGTAGCAGATTATATGCAGGGTTTGCGCTAACGCACTATTTCCCTTCCCGCCTTTAGGGGTGCCAGCTTTTGGCATCCCCGTGGAATATATCTGCTAAAGCAGATTATTCACACGTGAAAGGTTGGGATGTGGGTAGCTGTTTATTCGATCCTTTACCCCGACTTGATACCTATCACCCCACTCTAACCCCCCCCTTACATGGGGAGGGGACTCGCTAGGATAATCATCTTCAGAATAGCCATACTAGATAAATTAGCCAATTAAGCGCTTAATTAGGCGCACATTCAACCCTAAAGCGTACTGCGCCATTGACATTTTCCGCTAAACTTAAGCTATAGCCAGCTT
>JAYVRE010000334.1:0-3423 GCA_043776535.1 Methylotenera sp.
GCCCACCGCTGGGCAAGTAGAATTTTTGGCCGATACCGTGTGGCCAGAATTTGCTTATGGTAAAAATTCGGTTTACCCAGCTGGTCACCACGGCAATGCACTGCTATCTAAATTCCCCATTATTAACTCTAAAAATGAAGATATTTCTGCCCATGCTTCAGAGCAGCGTGGCATGTTGCATTGTGAAATTAATTTACCCAATTGGGATGTACCATTACATACTATTTGCGTGCATTTTGGCTTATTTGCACATTGGCGAAGGCAACAACTAGAAACGGTGGCACGTTTTATAGAAAAAAATGTACCTCCTAACTCACCCTTAATCATTGCTGGCGATTTTAACGATTGGGGCATGCAAGATGGGCGCGCATTCGCAACACGCTTGCATGTGCATGAGGTGTTTGAGCGACATGCTGGCAAGCCTGCGCGCAGCTTTCCAGCTTGGTTGCCCATGTTAAGACTGGATAGAATTTATGTGCGTGGCTTTACGATAAAGCACGCTGAGACGCATTCTGGACCGCAATTTATCCAATTATCTGATCACGCTGTTTTAACGGCAACCCTAGTTAAAATGTAACTTAAAATGTAACACTCGCTAACAATAATGATGATTTAGCTATAGTATTAATATCATGAGCAACTTTTTATCTGGCAACCACATTCAGCTACTGCGTAGCGGCGAGGAGTATTTTCCCTCCCTATTAATTGCCATTGAAAACGCAGCCAACACCATCTATTTGCAAACTTATATTTACGAGATCGATAAAGCGGGCATTAGCATTGGCGATGCGCTTAAGCAGGCGGCACAGCGCGGCGTAACGGTGAATGTTTTGCTTGATGGTTTTGGCTGTAAAGAGTTGCCCAAAGCCTATTTGAAAGAACTAGAAAACGCTGGCGTACAAGTGATGTTTTATCGCCCCAAAATATCGCCTTGGACATTAAAAAAGAATCGTTTACGCCGCTTACACCGTAAAATTGCAGTGATTGATGAGCGCATAGCTTATGTGGGTGGCATTAATATTATTGATGACTACAACGTGCCCGATAACACCCCACCCCGCATTGATTATGCGGTACGAATAGAAGGCGCATTGCTGCCCAGTATTGCCGCAAGTGTTGTTAAACTGTGGCATCGTATGCAGTGGATGCGCTTACGAGGTTTGGTAGCTCGCATTAGCCCAGCAAACCCGATTAACCTGGCAAACCAAGCTAACAGCGTCAAACAAGCACAAAACGCCATTAAAGCGCCACACCATGAACAAAATGGCCTTAAAAAAGAGATTAAACTAGACATGCAGGCCGCATTTGTATTGCGCGATAACTTGTTGCATAGAAATGACATTGAAGACGCCTATTTAAGCGCCATCAATGCTGCTCAATCTGAAATCATCATCGCCAATGCCTACTTTGTGCCAGGCAGACAATTTAGAAAAGCTTTACTTAAGGCGGCTCAACGTGGTGTAAAAATCGAGCTTTTATTGCAAGGTCGCATGGAATATTTTTTAATGTTTGCTACCCATGCTTTTTATGGTTTGTTTTTAAAAAACGGTGTGCAAATTTTTGAATATCGCAAAAGCTTTATGCACGGCAAAGTGGCTGTCATTGATGGTTATTGGGCAACTGTGGGGTCATCTAATATTGACCCGTTTAGCATGATGTTAGCGCGCGAGGCCAATATAGTAGTGCAAGACAAGGCATTTTCTGATGAGTTAAGAAGTGAAATTATAAGCTCAATTAGAGAAGGGTCGCATCAAGTTTCTGCGCAAGAGTGGCTGCATGGCAAGCGGGCAAAACGCCTTTTATCGTGGCTTGTTTATGGCATGGTTAGAGTGTTTATGGGGTTGATTGGCTACTCAAAAGAGCAATAGAATGCATCTGATTAAATCAATCAAAATACGCTTTTGATTTTTTATTTTTCTTTGTTTAATTTTTAATATTTAATTTATAAAATTTAGCAGTACTGTGTGTGTTAGCGCACAGAGATTAATAAAAAATAATAATAGAATGAAAAGTGGAATTGGTGTGCCTATATAACTTTTTTTAAATTGCAGAAAACTTTTCTCTGGTTTATAAAAGTTATAATAATTATAAAAGTTTTATTAAAGTGATGGATATGTTAAATAAAATGCACAATTCAACCATTCTAGAAAACCCCAGTGTAGTTAACCTTCAATCTAAAGAAAATTTAGATTTAGATAGCAAAATACTCGCAGCAACCCTTAATTCTATGGGTGATGCGGTTATTGCGACTAATTCCAACTCGCTTATTACTCGGCTTAATTTAGCTGCCGAAAATCTTACTGGTTGGACACAAGCAGAGGCGATTGGTCGCCCAATGGATGAAATTTTTTATATTATTAATGCTGAAACCCGCCAACCTATTATTTCAACCGTATTAGAGACTTTAGCAGAAGGCACCATTAGCAAATTGCCTAAGCACAGCTTGCTAGTTTCGCGCGATGGCAATGAATATACCATAAGTGATATTTGCACACCCATTATTAATGACAACAATAAAGCAGAGGGTGCGGTGATTATCTTTCGTGATATTACCGAACAGGATGGATCTAGCCAATAAAATGGACAAACATCCCCTCATAAGATTAAATTAAACTTTATGAGGAAAGACATGACCAAACGTTACAGCAAGCAATTTAAACAAGAAGCACTTCATTTCGTACAAACACACCCAACGTTAGCTATTGCTAGCGTAGCCAAGCAACTCGGCCTTGGTTACTCTACCTTAGATAACTGGCTGCGTCAGCAGCGCCAAAGCATGGGTGTCCAAGCCGCATCCAGTATGACAGCCGAGCAGCAACGCATTCGCGCCCTTGAGAAACAAGTGGCACACTTGAGCGAGGTGAATGAGATATTAAAAAAGGCGCATGTGTACTTCGTCAACAATCCAAGTCGATAAGAGCCTGCCCCGTACTACGATACGGGGTACACGTTTATACAACAACACCTGACCGCTTATCATATGATCGCCCTGTGTGAGGCCTTGCAAGTGAGTCGCAGCGGCTTTCATGCTTGGCGAACACGCCCTGTGAATCTGGCAAGGCTAACATTAAGTAACGCAGTTGCTGCTTGCCACACCAGCCATAAAGCCCGCGCTGGCACACCCAGCATTGCGGCTGATATACAAGCACAAGGCTTTGAAGTGGCTGAACGCACCGTTGGGCGTATCATGCAGGCGTTAGGCTTGCGGGCTAAAGGCAGTCGTAAATTCAAACGCACGACTGATTCAAACCACCAGTACGCTGCATCGCCCAACTTGCTCAATCGAGCGTTTACAGCAACACGACCGAATCAAGTATGGGTGGGTGATATTACCCCGTATCGTAGTACGGGGCAGGCTTTATATTCGCACGAACGAGGGTTGGCTTTACTTGGCGGTCATGCTGGATTTATTTAGCCGTCAAG
>JAYVRE010000335.1:0-3392 GCA_043776535.1 Methylotenera sp.
TGTACGGTGCGTGCCATTTTGGTTACTCAATTCAACTAAAAACAGTATGATAACGCATGTTAAAATCTGCGTGATTAATTAGTTTAAATAAGGTCAACATGGAAAGCCCATTCAAAAGTAAAAACGGTTTTGAGCGCATTGCTAAGGCGCTTGGGTACTCGCTTGCAGGCTTAAAGTTGGCTTACGAGCACGAGGCGGCGATTCGCCAAGAAACTTGGCTAATGGTGGTGTTAATTCCATTGGCATTTTATTTAGGCCAAACAAATATCGAGCGCATTTTGCTAATTGGCGTTATATTTTTAGTGTTTATAGTGGAGTTGCTAAACTCTGCGATTGAGGCGGCAGTGGATCATACCTCTATCGACCACCACAAACTTGCAGGCCGCGCTAAAGATATAGGCAGTGCAGCGGTGTTTGTGAGCATTATGTTGCTTTTGCTGGTGTGGAGTTTAGTCATTTTTGGCTAAAATTAGCACTGTCACCCTGAAATTGATTCAGGGTTTGATACTTAAGTTAGCAAGACTGTGAATCACAGTCGGAATGACAAAATATTTATTTTTTCTTTGCTCTAGGGTGCGCTGCATCGTAGGTTTTACTGAGGTGCTGAAAATCGAGGTGCGTATAAACCTGCGTGGTGCTAATGTTAGCGTGGCCGAGCATTTCTTGCACCGCGCGCAAATCGCCGCTACTTTGCAACACATGGCTGGCAAAACTGTGCCGCAGCATGTGTGGATGCACGCTGGAGTTAATACCTTGCTTAACCGACCATTCTTTTAAGCGATATTGAATATTTCTGGCCGAAATACGCCTGCCCTGCAAGCCAATAAACACGGCCTTGCTGGCCGTGTCTTTTAAAGTGATATTGACACGTAATATTAACCATTTTTGAATCGCTTCCATTGCGTGACCGCCCATTGGCACGATGCGCGTTTTGTTACCTTTACCTGTCACTTCAACCGTGCCTGCCAAGAAATCCATCGCATCAATATCCAAATTAACCAGCTCGCTTAAGCGTAAGCCTGAGGAATAAAACAGCTCTAAAATAGCGTGATCGCGAATACTTAAAATGTCGTCACCTTGAATATCTACAAGTTTTATCGCTTGCTCAATTGAAAGTGCTTGCGGCAAAGTTTTGGGTGATTTTGGCGCGCGCAGGCCGATTACGGGGTTATTGCTAAAGCCTTTGCGATTCACCAAAAATTCAAACAATCCGCGCCAGCTAGAAAGCATACGCGCGATGCTTTTTCCGCCCAAACCTTTACTGTGCAAGGTAGCAATAAAGCGTCTTATGTGGGTGTTTTGTAGCTCGTTTAGCGCAATAGAATCAGCTAATTTGACGAGATGGATAATATCTCTGGCATAATTTTCGCGGGTGAGCGGGCTTAACCCGCGCTCAAATTGCAAAAATTGCAAGTATTCAGGCAGTAAATTTTCTTTTAGCAGTTCCACATTAGGTTTTAATTTAAATGGCTTAACTTAAATCTAAATGCCGTGATAGCGCTGCGCTTAGTAACTCGCCAATTTTGCTGAGAAAGTCTGTACCCATCTCTGCAAAAAAGCGCTTCTGGCTATCGCTGGCAAGCGCTAAAAAGCCAATGGTTTGTGCATCGCGTAGCGGAATAAGCGCGACAGAAGCCGCAGGCTCGAGAAACCAATCTGCGCTGGCAATGCTAGGCGGCGCGCCACAATAAGGCTTTAATTGCGCGGCAACCCAAGTTTTGACTTCTTCAGAAACGTTGCCAAACACCAAGTTTTTACTATTTGCAGCATCTAGTGGGTTAGCCCACAGGCGCAGGCAAGTGTCGCTTAAATCAAAATGTTCAGGTATATCTTGGCTAATGAGTTGTTCAATTGCATCAAAACTTTTTGCTTTGTGCAAATCAAGGCTAAATGTATGAATTTTATTGGCGATGGCAGCGTTTTCTTGCGCATTTAGCACCAGCTCGGCAAAACGCTCTTCTAACGCATTAATTTTATCGCGCTGTGCCAGCTGTTGGCGCTCGGCCAATGAAATTGTGCCGTTGCCGTGCGGGCTAGGCAAATAAATTTCTGCCAGTAAATTGGCATTCTGTTCAAAAAATTCTGGATTATTTTTTAAATACTTTTTAACTTCTTCTTCTTGCATTTTTATTCCTAAAGATTAGATTTCAATTTGCCCATCAAACACAATTTCCGCCGCGCCTGTCATCAGAACGGGCTGGGCTTTATTGTTGCAATCAATGCCTAGCCATTCAATGTTAAGTTGTCCACCACGCGTGTTGACCAGCACAGGTGTTTGCAGCAGCCCAAGTTGAATGCCAGAAACTACCGCCGCACAAGCACCTGTGCCGCAGCTAAGCGTTTCGCCTGCGCCGCGTTCATACACACGCAGTTTAATTTCGTGCGGGTTTAGCACTTGCATAAAACCCGCATTCACATGTTGTGGAAAGCGCTCATGCGCTTCAATCTGCGGGCCAATTTCGGCTACATTGGCGGCTTCTAAATCATCCACTATAGTCAAGGCGTGCGGGTTGCCCATACTAACCGCGCAAATGCTAATGATTTGCTGGTGCAATGCTAGTACATAGAGCTGTTGTTTTTCTTCTGCAATAAACGGAATTTTTGCAGGCTCAAAAATTGGCGCGCCCATATTCACGCTAACTTGATTATCATCATGCAATTTAAGTGTAATTACACCGCCAGCAGTTTCCACCGCAATTTCGCGTTTTTGAGTGAGGCCTTTTTCTACCACAAATCGCACAAAACAACGCGCGCCGTTGCCGCATTGCTCCACCTCGCCACCATCGGCATTAAAAATACGATATTTAAAGTCAATATTAGGCAGCGTGGTTTTTTCTACCAATAAAAGTTGGTCGCAACCCACGCCGAAGTGTCGATTGGCGATTTTTTTTATTTGCGCTACGGTAAATGAAACAGGCTGAGATACGCCATCGATCATGACGAAATCGTTGCCCGCGCCCTGCATTTTTGTGAATTTAAGTAACATCATTTAACAATCTAAAGTTACGCTATTCTAGCAAATTTGTATGTTTACAAGTATTTATAAGTGTAGAATATGCGCCTCAAAGTGATTTTCAATATTCCTTTAGCCTTTAGTGAATGTTGTTTTACTTTTTTTAATGTTAAATTTTTCAAGGCGCACTCCATGACTCAAACCACGAACAACTACCTTTTTACTTCAGAATCCGTTTCTGAAGGCCATCCAGACAAACTCGCAGACCAAGTATCCGACAGCATTTTAGATGCTATTTTGGCACAAGATCCAACCGCGCGCGTAGCTGCAGAAACCTTAGCTAACACAGGTTTAGTCGTGCTAGCAGGTGAAATTACCACCACCGCCAATGTCGATTATATTAAAGTCGCGCGCGAAGCCATTAAACGCATCGGCTACG
>JAYVRE010000336.1:0-3392 GCA_043776535.1 Methylotenera sp.
TCCGCCGTCATTGCATCGGTGCGATTAAGAATCCACACTGGCTGTCCGCGCCACTCTGCGGTAATCATGCTGCCAGGCGCAATTTTGCTTATATCCACCTCAACTGGCGCACCAGCGGCTTTTGCACGCTCGCTTGGCAACATGCTACCTACAAATGGGATAGCCACAGCAGTCGCACCAATAGCGCCTGTACAGGCAGTTGCGGCGATTAAAAACTTGCGCTTATCTTGATCGACTTGTGTTGGTGCTGAGAATGACAAAGTACTGCTTTTATCATTTTTAATATCTGACATTCATTTTCCTTGCAGTCCTTTTGAGACTAAATTTAGTGAATTACATTTTAAACTTTACAAAGGCGCGTATTGTACCGTTTTTTAAAATTTAAACCAAATTTAATTGCATAAGTACCTGAAATACATAGGTTTAATAAAGGATTAAACTGGGTTTTCAATATCTATAAATGTATGCTGAAGATTAAATTTTTGCGCCAAATGCTCGCCTAATGCTTGTATGCCGTAACGTTCTGTGGCGTGATGCCCCGCAGATATATAAGACAACCCTGTTTCGCGCGCCACATGCACCGTTTGCTCGGAGATCTCGCCACTAATATACACATCGACATTCGCCGCTACCGCTTGCTCGATGTAACCCTGCGCCGCACCTGTGCAAAGCGCGACGCTACTAATAGGCTTGTTTAAATCACCAATCACTTGCGGCGTGCGCCTTAATTGAGCTTCAACTAGCTTTGCAAATTCTTTGAGCGTTTGTGGTGGGTTTAATTCTGTCAAGGCCAACATATTTTTCTCGCCTGCCCAGCCAGTCACTTTTAAGCCCAACTGTTTAGCCAGCATCACGTTATTGCCCAGCTCTGGATGCATATCTAGCGGCAAATGGTAGGCAAACAAATTGATATCATGCTGCAATAAAAACTGGATGCGGCGCTTTTTAATGCCCGTGATCGGCAAGGCCTCATTACGCCAAAAATAACCGTGATGCACTAAAATCGCGTCTGCATTAGCTTTGTGAGCGGCTTGTAGCAGATCCATACTCGCCGTCACCCCTGTCACAATTTTGTGAATTTCACGCTTGCCTTCTACCTGCAATCCGTTTGGGCAGTAGTCGTTAAAACGCTCGTGCTGCAACAACAAGGTTAAATAATTATTAAGCGCATCTATTTTCATCTATTTTTTTTCTACAATTCACCTATACTTATAGGCATTCAATTTTAACATTTATACTCAATATGCAACGCATTTGGCTCATTTTTGCACAATCTGTAACGGCCTGCTTAGGTCTTTTGTTTGTGCTACGTCTTTTTTACCCGCATTTGCTTGATACGGGGCAAGCGCCTATTGTCATCAAGCAAGTAGAATCAAACGCCGCAGCCAGTATTAATGCGGGTTTCAAGAGTGGATATAGCACAGCAGCAAAAAAAGCTATGCCTTCTGTGGTGAATATTTTCACCTCAAGTAAAGTAGATACTCCCAATCCGCACGAGCAATTTAAAGACGATCCATTGTTTCGGCATTTTTTCGGCGATCAACTGGATGATGAGGAAGATCAACCTGAAAATAGCTTGGGTAGCGGCGTGATTGTGAGTGAACAGGGCCTGATATTAACCAATCACCACGTGGTGGCGAGCGCGGATGAAATTGAAGTTGCGCTGGCAGATGGCAGAAAGCTTTCAGCTAAAGTGGTTGGCACAGACCCTGATACGGATTTGGCGGTGCTAAAAGTAGAAGCAGATAATCTACCAGCGGTTACCTTTGCGGCCACAGAAAACCTTAATGTGGGCGACGTGGTGCTGGCGATTGGCAACCCCTTTGGCGTCGGTCAAACTGTGACACAAGGCATTATTAGCGCACTAGGACGTAACCATTTAGGTATTAATACGTATGAAAACTTCATTCAAACCGATGCATCGATTAACCCTGGTAACTCAGGTGGCGCCTTAATTGACGCTGAAGGCAACCTGATTGGCATTAACAGCGCCATCTATTCACGCAGCGGCGGCAGTATGGGTATTGGGTTCGCGATTCCTGCCAATGTGGCCAAGCAAGTCATGGAGCAAATTGCAGTAAGTGGTAGCGTCACGCGCGGCTGGATAGGTATAGAAGCACAAGATATTACGCCAGAATTAGCAGAATCATTCAAGCTTGGCCAAGTACGCGGCTCGCTAATAGCGGGCGTATTAAGAAATAGCCCAGCTGATTTGGCAGGGCTAAAAGCAGGCGATGTATTGCTGGCCATTAATGACAAAGAAGTATCTGACAGTAGCGGGATGTTGAATTTAATTGCAGTGCTAAAACCCAATGAAAAAGCGGTGCTAAAAATCGCCAGGGCTGAAAAGGAAATTAATGTAGATGTGGTGGTGGGCAAGCGTCCAAAACCAACGGCTGCGCCCAAATGAAATTACTTGACCCTAATATGATGCTACTTAACCAAAGTAACTAAATTAAGGTTTTATTGAGTTTCCTTTGGCTGATGATTTGGGGTTGGAAAGTTGCGCCACCACAATGCCCACCTCGTATAGCAGCCATAAAGGTACAGCCAACATAAATTGCGAAATAATATCGGGCGGCGTAAAAATAGCGCCAATCACGAACGCGCCCACAATCACGTAACTACGCGCTTCTTTCAGTTGCACAATGGTTACCCAACCAAAACGTGCGATTAACACCACCGCGATTGGTACTTCGAAGGCTAAACCAAAAGCCAGGAATAAGGTCATCACAAAGTCTAGGTATTGCGAAATATCGGTCATCACCGCTACACCAACTGGCGCACTGCCAACTATAAAACCAAATACCACTGGGAATACCGCAAAATATGCAAACGCCATACCTGCTAAAAATAAAATGCTGCTGGCCGTGATGACAGGCACCATCAATTTTTTTTCATGCGCGTACAAACCTGGCGCAACGAATGCCCAAATTTGATACAAAGTGTGTGGTAGAGAAATTACGAAAGCCGCCATCATCGCTACTTTCATGGGCACAAAAAATGGCGTAGTCACAGCGGTGGCTATCATTTGGCCGCCTGCGGGCAATTTAGCTAGCATTGGCGCGGCAAGCAGCGCGTAAATTTTATTTGCGAATGGAAACAGGGCAAAAAACACCAGCACGAAACCCAGCACGATTTTTAGCAGGCGATTACGCAACTCTATTAGGTGCGAAATAAATGACTCGGTAGGCGTCACTGGATATTAGCCTTTGGGCTTTTTGGGTTGACGACTTTTGGTTTGACTGGTTTTGGCTTGACTGGTTTTGGCTTTAAGGTTTCTGGTTTGGTAACCATAAGTTTGGTGACAGACGTTTTAACACGCTTAATTTTTTCTGGGCTGGAAGGCGCATGGATGCTTGCTTGCAGGGCAGACGCTTCTTGCTCGACAG
>JAYVRE010000337.1:0-3375 GCA_043776535.1 Methylotenera sp.
ATAGAAAATGCGAATTTCAGTAAGGCAGATTTAACCAATGCAACCATCTTTCAGCCGATATTTAGTAAAACCAATTTTGAGGGCGCTAACCTCACCAACACCCGCATGATAGGCACATTAGGGGATGTGAATATGAGCAACGCAACCATTAAAAAAGGTCGCTTTGGTTTAGATATTGGCAACCAACCGATGGGCGCGATGCGCTTTGATGCGATTGGTGGCAACTTTGCCAACACTAATTTTGAAGGTGCTGACATTAACCGTAGCAACTTTAGATTTGCCAATTTGCGGAGCGCTAATTTGCGTAACACCGATTTATTCCGCGCCGATTTTAGTAAGGCCGATTTAACTGGCGCCGATATAACGGGCGCAAAAATGGGCGAAGCAGTGCTAGATGGCGCCATTATGACCGACGTAAAAGGCCTAGAGGCGATTAAAGGCTACGATGTGGCAAAAGGATTATGTGTAAATTGCACAATAATGGTTACTACGCCAGAAAGTGATAAGGCACCCGCAGCAAAAAAGTTAAGTAAGCTAGACCTGATGACGGCCGAGAATCCTGCTAAAAGCTATTGCAGAATGGGTGCTCGATTTTAATAAAATTCACTCATTATGATTAATTTAGTAAACACTTCTAAATTAGCGCGCTTTTTATTATTTAGCCTTGCACAACTTCAGGCGCCTGTACATTTTCTTCCAATACACCACACATACGATTTGCAGGCACTGCAGTATCAATCAATTTGGGTTTGGGTAGGTTTAAACTTCCCATCATAGCGATGAACTCATCGCGCGTTTTATCAGCCAAACGTGAGTTAATTGACTTTTCCTGCCCCACACAACTCACGCGCTTACCATTGTAATCGTGCGCTGGGTAAATCAAAGTTTCATCTGGTAATGTAAAAATTTTATTGTTAATGCTATCAAACAATACACCTGCATCGCCGCCTTGAAAATCGGTACGACCACAACCATTAATCAACAAAGCATCGCCCGTAAATAGCTTATCATGCCATAAAAAAGATAGGCTGCCAGCCGTGTGGCCTGGTGTCGCAATCACTTTTATTGTTTGATAACCAACTATTAACACATCACCCTCTTTTAATTGAATATCTGCCGTAGCCGCGCCGCACAACTCACCCACTGCCGTTTGTAAATTCAATTTTTCTCTCAGCTTGCCGCTAGCGGTAATGTGATCAGCATGCACGTGTGTTTCTACGGAGTATTTTAGTAAGCAATTAAGCGCTTTAATTAAGGCAATATATTCATCCACATAGCTTGCCACTGGGTCAATTAGTAGCGCCTCGCGCGTAACATCATCCACTATCAAATAAGTCAGCGTTGAGGATTCTGCATCAAACATTTGCTTAAACATTTTGGTCACTCTTTCACGTGATTTTAAAACTATACTTGATTATAATATATATTTAAATATAATATATATTCGTTAATTATTTTGAGACTATTTATGTCAGAAACTGTAGATTTAAACTTTGATGCATTGCGCGCCTCAGCAGATAGCGCCTGTACCCTGATGAGGACTATGGCTAATGCTGATCGCTTAATGCTGCTGTGCCAGCTTTCACAAGGTGAAAAATCTGTGGGTGAGTTAGAAAGTATTTTAGATATTAGACAACCTACACTGTCGCAGCAACTCACAGTATTGCGCGAGGCTGAATTAGTTGCCACACGCCGCGAGGGTAAAAATATTTTTTATCGCATTTCAAGCCAATCAGCACTAGCAGTCATGCGGGTGTTAAGTCAGCAAATTTGTAACACTTAAGTTGCAGCCGCAAATAAGCGCGCAAAACACCGCCCAAAGGGGTAGAAAATTAAGCTCTAAATACCGTAGCTTTGCAAAAAATGTCGCCATGAATACTAGGTCAATTATGCTAAAAAATATAGGTTACTGAAAATATGGATGAAATTCAACTGATTAGCATCGGCTTAGGACTGTTTGTGGGCTTTATACTTGCGCTCTCGGGGGCTGGTGGCGGCATTTTTGCCATACCACTTTTGATGTTTGGTCTTCACTTAAACTTAACTCAGGCAGCGCCTATTGCATTGCTGGCTGTAATGTCTGCCGCAAGCGTTGGCGCAATACAAGGTTTAAACAAAGGCATCGTGCGCTATAAAACAGCATTATTGATGGCGGCATTTGGTATTGCGTTTGCGCCGCTTGGCGTATGGCTTGCCAAGCATGCACCCACACAATATCTAAGTTTAATTTTTGCTGCTATTTTGGTTTATATGGCCACACGTATGTGGAAACGAGACTTTAAAAAAGTGTATGGCAATGAAAACAACCCTCCCCCTGCATGTTTATTAAACCCCGCCACATCAAAATTATTTTGGAGTGCTCATTGCACCAAAAGGCTGGTTATAACTGGCAGTGTAGCAGGTTTGCTGTCTGGCTTGCTGGGTGTGGGTGGTGGCTTTGTCATCGTGCCAAGTTTGCGCAAAGTAAGTAACTTTGACACACAAAGCATCATCGCCACTTCGTTGGCAGTAATTGCGCTAGTTTCAGCAGGCAGCGTCACTACTTATTTGCTGCATGGCGATATTAGCTGGAACATTGCTGTGCCATTCGTTGTCAGTACGATGTTAGGTATGTTTGTTTTTAGGCTTTTTAGCCATAAAATACCTAACAAAATTAGCCAGCGTAGCTTTGCTGTTTTGGCTGTGTTGGCCGCTATATTAATGGTAATTAAATCAATTTAGATGATACAACCTATCAATTTACACTCGCACAAAACTCCTGTTGGATTAAGCGACCATATTGCGTTTGGTTTTACCAAATTTTTGCGCTTTATTGCCGATACGTTTTTTAGTGGTCGCTATGGTCATCGCGCTGTAGTGTTAGAAACAGTTGCGGCCGTGCCAGGCATGGTGGCTGGGGCGCTTCAGCATTTAAAATCTCTGCGTAATATGCAACCTGATAATGGCTGGATTAAAACGCTGTTAGAAGAAGCTGAAAACGAACGCATGCATTTGATGACATTTGTACACATTGCGCAGCCCAATTGGTTTGAGCGCTTTTTAATTATTTTGACACAAGGCATTTTTTATAACTGTTTTTTTGTATTATATTTAGTCTCACCTAAAACCGCACATCGCGTAGTGGGCTATTTTGAGGAAGAAGCGATCATCAGTTATACCGAATATTTAGCGGGTGTAGAAAGTGGAAAATATGAGAATGTTGCCGCTCCAAAAATTGCCATTGATTATTGGAAGTTAAGCCCAGATGCGCGCCTACGCGAAGTGATTATTGCCGTTCGAGACGATGAGGCGGGCCATCGCGATGTTAATCATGACTTTGCTAATCAATTAAGCTAAACAAACTAAGAGATTGATAAATTTAGCAACTTAGCGAAA
>JAYVRE010000338.1:0-3347 GCA_043776535.1 Methylotenera sp.
GTTAAATGGTGCGGGTATTCGCACAAAAATGGTGTTTAAAGTCTATGTCGCCGCGCTGTATTTAACACAAAAACAAACCGATGCCAACGCAGTGATTAGCGATACAGGCAACAAACGTGTGAGCATGCATTTTTTACGCGATTTAAGCGCAGAAGCGCTGCTAAAAGGCATGAATGAAGGTTTTACAGACAACAATAGCGCGGCGGAGATGGCGGCGATAGAACCGCAAATGAAGCTATTTCGCGACATGATGACTTCCGCCAAAGAAGTTAAAAAAGGCGATGTGATTGTGTTGGATTTCACATCTGCTGGCACACAAGTGAACATCAATGGTAAATCACTCGGGCAAGTAGAAGGTGGAACATTTAACCAAGCCTTGCTGCGCGTTTGGCTGGGCGGAAACCCTGTTGATGTCTCGTTGAAAAAAGCGATGCTGGGGCAGTAAGCCCCAATAGATGTATTGAAAGCCAGTATTTAATTTATTTCTACATTATAAAAAGTAAAAAATGTTAATAAGAAGAGTAGCAGTTGAAAATGTTAGAAGCTTTCTCGACAGAGCTGAGTTAAGGCTAGATGGGCCAATCACGATTGTTATAGGGCCTAACGGTGGAGGAAAAACAAACCTTTTAGATACTGTAGTAATTTTACTTCGGCGTTATCTTTTTGCCTCAAGGTATGCAGTTCATAATCCGACTGCCGAATCACCTAATCGTTATGAATTCCGAGCCAATGATGCACTTAATAATATGGTTCTTGAGAAGCATAGCGCTGGTGCAGATAGAACACAATTAGTGGAGTTAGAGATAGAGGTTACTCAAAGAGATATTGAGAACATGAAGCTAATGAAGTCTGATGCTGAACGTATTACGGAACTTGCTAGTAAAAAATACATTAGTTTCAATTTAAAAATATCTAATGAATGGGTGCTAGAAAATTTTTCTTCTGGAATGAGATTTATATATCGCTATGAAAACGGTGGAATACAACATGACTCAGGCGAATCCAGCAAACATTTTCTAGAGTATCTTCAACTATATGAATTGGATGGAAGGCTTAGGGATGAGTTTGAGCTTGCGCCATTAGCGATGCCGATGGTGTATCTGCCAATCAATCGAACTGCAACAGGTTTTCAATCCAATGTTGAGCTGGCAAGTTACAATGAGTATGAAACAAAGCGACATAGCGATGCGGCAAGTTCGCGTTCAGCTTCGTCAATTGTGAATCTTGCAGTGGGGCGTTTAGCTCAGAGATTTAGGCTGCTGTTAGAGAAAGATAAAGGCATTGCTGCAACTGAGTTTCGAGATGAAGCGAATCTGAAGGAGTTAACTAAACTGCTGGGTGAGCTTGGATATAACTGGTCGCTTGAAACTATTAATCCGCTTAAAAATCAATATGATTTAAGGCTTAGCAAGCAAGGCTCTTCATTTCTTGTCGGTGCCGCTTCTTCTGGTGAACGTGAGTTGCTTACTTATTTATTTGCGATTTTTGCTCTTAACGTCCGTGATGCAATAATTATTGTAGATGAGCCTGAGCTTCATCTACATCCTAAGTGGCAGAAAATTCTACTTCAGATGTTTATAAGACTTGCTGAATCTACTGGAAATCAATTTTTGCTAGCAACGCACTCGCCTACCTTCGTTTCACCTGATTCAATTCAGTACGTCTCAAGAGTATTTAGCCAGTCTCAAAGAAGTCACATTCTTAGACTCAATACAACTGGGTTGCCAGAAGCAAAACATCTTTTGAATATTGTAAATAGTCAGAACAATGAACGCCTTTTTTTTGCTGATGAAGTTGTTCTTGTTGAAGGCTTATCTGACCGAATATTTTTTGAGGCATTACTTGATAGTCAGGGACGGTCAAATTCATCAACATCAATACTTGAAGTTATCGATGTCGGCGGTAAAGGTTTTTTTGAAGCTTATTCAAAAGTTCTTCGATCTTGTGAAATTCCCTATTCTATAGTTTCAGACTTGGATTATATAGAGCAAGTAGGTACGTCAGATATAAAGACACTATTTAAGACTGATGTAGCTGAAATTAAAATAGATGTAATTGAAAATATTAAAAGCCAAGATGCGGAAGCTCTTGTAAAAGCTATCGATAAAGCTATCGAGAATGGCAATTGGGAGCATGCAGAGCAAACTTGGGGTTATATAAAAAGTCGTCGTAGGCAACTTCGCAAAGACTTAAATGAAGAAGAAAAGCCTAAATTAGACGCGTTTCTAGCATCAAAGAGAAGTGAAAACGTTTATATTCTCAGTCAAGGCCAGCTTGAATCATACTTGCCTAATGGACATGGTTCCAAAGATATAGATAAGTTAATACGTCTTTTGGCGCTCAAAGATTTTTGGGAGAGACTGCCTGAAAAAAGCAAGCCAGAATTGGAAATTATTGCAAAAAGCATTCTTAGGCAAGCAGTATAGTTAACTTAGCGCAAATAATGATAAACATAGATGCTCTGCAGCCCAATATCCATGGGGCTTGCAGAGCATCTTATTTGAGTGTTTAAATACCTGGCATACCAATAAAATTCGGCTAGGCTTTTATGCGTGCAACCCATGCGTGGATACAATTAAAAATTATGTTGCTGTTTGTATATAGATTGTCATGCAATTTGACAACAACATAAAATTCAATATGTTGCAATCTACTACAATTGTGGAAAAATTATCATCTCACAATCTATTCGTATTGATGAAAGCTTGCATGAACAGGCTAAAACTTATGCCAAAGCCGAGCGCAGAACGATTGCGGGGCAGATAGAGTTTTGGGCGTTGGTGGGTAAAGCGGCGCTAGATAACCCTGATTTGCCGATTGATTTTGTGCGTGATTTGCTGGTAGCAAAAGCACACAGTGAATCTGAATTAACGCCATTTGAGCCCGAAACGCTAAGCAAGTAAACACATGCAGGTTTTACAACAAAACAGTTTTAAACACGCTTACAGAAAGCTGCACGCACCGCAAAAGCAGGCGGTGAATGAGGCGGTAATTGCGATTTGCGAAAACCCAACTTTGGGCGAGCAGAAAAAAGGCGATTTGGCGGCGATTTACGTCTATAAATTTAACCATAATACCCAGCTTTATTTGCTGGCTTATACCTTCGACCCCGCAACGCTTATGCCGATATTACTTGGCACGCATGAAGTTGCTTTTCGCAGGCAATCAGCCGCAAGTTGATGCTCGCAAAATTTTTATTGCGAACTTAAGCGGTAGATAATATGTGCATCTAAAAGACATTTACTGGCAAAGCTCTTGCCGAAAACGGCTATCTAAGTGATAATTTAACCTTTACAGAAAAGCGGTTTAATTGCTGGCTTTTCAAGAATTCAATCACGGTTACATGC
>JAYVRE010000339.1:0-3335 GCA_043776535.1 Methylotenera sp.
GGTGTACCGAACGCAGGTAAGTACGTGGAAGTTTTTAACAGCGATGCGGCTTACTATGGCGGCAGTAACCAAGGAAATGGCGGCGAATTGCAAACGGAAAATATTGCTTGGATGAATAAAGCGCAATCATTGCTGATTACTTTGCCACCGCTTGCTGGGCTGATTTTAATTTACAAAGCATAATTAAGCTTTAATAATTTCAATAAACTACTTAAAATATAAAATATAACCTATTGTTTTAAATAATAAATGACATCACTTACTAGCTACCCTGTTTGGAATAAACTTTGCGCGCATCAGAAAACTATTGTGCCTTTGCACATGCGCGACTTATTCGCCGACGATTCAAAACGTTTTGATAAATTCAGTCTAAAATTTAAAGATTTGCTGCTGGATTATTCCAAACATCGCATTACCGACGAAACCTTGCCTTTGCTGTTTCAATTGGCGCGCGAAGCCAATATTGAAAACTGGCGCGATAAGATGTTCGCAGGCGAAAAAATCAACATCACCGAAAATCGCGCCGTGCTGCATACCGCCCTGCGTAACCGCGCCAATACGCCTGTTTATGTTGATGGCAAAGATGTAATGCCAGATGTAAACGCAGTACTCAAGCAAATGCGCGAGTTTTCTGACGAAGTGCGTAGCGGCGATTGGAAAGGCTACTCTGGCGAACGCATTACTGATATTGTCAACATCGGTATCGGCGGTTCTGATTTAGGCCCTGTCATGGCCTGCGACGCCCTTAAACCGTACGCCAGCCCAGAGCTAAACGTGCATTTTGTATCGAATATTGACGGCGCGCATTTAATGCGTGCTCTTGAAAAATGCAAGCCTGAAACCACGCTATTTATCGTGGCTTCCAAAACCTTTACCACGCAAGAAACCATGACCAACGCGCTTTCTGCACGCACTTGGTTTTTAGATGGCGCTAAAGACAAAGCGCATGTTGCCAAACATTTTGTTGCGCTTTCTACCAACGCCAAAGCAGTGGCCGATTTTGGTATTGATACCAAAAACATGTTTGCATTTTGGGATTGGGTCGGTGGCCGCTATTCGTTATGGTCTGCCATCGGCTTATCTATTGCCTTGTATGTGGGCATGGATAATTTTGAAGAAATGCTGAGTGGTGGACATGAGATGGACGTTCATTTTAAAACTGCGCCACTCGAACAAAATATGCCCGTCATTTTGGCGCTTATCGGCATTTGGTATAACAACTTTTTTCATGTCGATACCAACGCAATACTGCCATACGACCAAGGAATGGCGCGCTTCCCAGCCTACTTACAACAAGCGGACATGGAAAGTAATGGTAAGTTTATTTGCCGCGATGGCAGTCGCGTGCAATATAAAACTGGCCCTGTGATTTGGGGCGAGGCAGGCACTAATGGTCAACACGCGTTCTACCAGCTAATTCATCAAGGCACACAAATTGTGCCAGCGGATTTTTTAATGCCAGTGCATAGCCATTATGCTATTGGCAAACATGGTTTTGCGCATCACAAAATTTTATTGGCTAACTTTTTGGCACAAACGCAATCGTTAATGCTGGGTAAAACAAAAGAGCAAGCGCGCGTAGAGCTTGAAAAACAAGGCTTGGCGGGCGATGCCCTAGAAGATTTATTGCCGCATAAAGTGTTTGAAGGCAACCGCCCTACCACTTCCATCATGTTCGACACGCTCACGCCCAACACGTTAGGTAAGCTCATCGCGTTATACGAACACAAAATATTCGTGCAAGGCATGATGTGGGATATCAACAGCTTCGACCAATGGGGCGTGGAATATGGCAAACAAATCGCCCAACAAATTTTGCCACAACTCACCAGCGACGAGGCAGTCTGCAACTACGACAGCTCAACTAATGGATTAATAAACCACACCAAACAATTGCGTTAACGCCTTAGCACTTGCGTTAAGGCTTTTTGACTAATAAAAAAAACCGCCAATCGGCGGTTTTTTTACACACATTTACATTAAACTTTTCTGTGACTATTCATGCTTATAAATCCCACTAAAGCTGTTCCAAACAACCAAATTGCACCAGGGATTGGTATGGGTGATATCTCAGGTCCCGCTATGTGATGACTCGTTTCGTCATCAACCGCGCTACATGGGTTGTTTCTTTTATTCTGGCATTGCACGTGCGCTGCAAAAATCCAGCCATCATCGTTTGCCAGTAAGTTAGCAAATGATAATGTACTCGTACCATCTGCAGTAAAACTAAATCCACTTTGCAAACTGTTCCCTCTACCTTTAGCGCCGTCTGAAAACACGCCAAATTCAGATACATTTTGATCAGTATCTGCATTCCAGCCTGTTGGTAACCCAGTTAAAGTGATAGCCCCTGTAGAGCCGCCTAAATTAAAATAGAAATTTGAAAATTTCCAATTTGTTGGTACTAATGCGGTTACTGTAAAATTTAGATTGCCAGCATTTTCCAGTACATCTACTTGTGCGTAATTGACATCGTCAGCAAGCGTGTTAGACTGACTTAAAAAATACGTATTTGCGTACGCTTACTGCCCAGAAAATACAAATAAACCGCACAGTAGGCTTGAGATAAGATTTTTTGTTTTCATTTTTGACTCCCTTAAGAAAATTAAGCATTTCATCACTTACGTGCATAATATGTTCTTAGTGAGTCCAACCGCAATAGCCCATATGGGCTATTCAAACAACTATAACTGCCCTGCGAACCAAACACTACCTCAATTGTAGACCTTTTGTCATCGCATCTATGCCCACCGATTTTGTTATGCTGGCACCTAAACGTTTAGCAAAGCGGTCTATTACTGTATCTTGATAGGTGTAGTCCACAATTTCTTCTTGTTTAATTACTTCGCGCGCCACGTAATCTGCGCTGCCCAGCGCATCGGCAAGGCCAAGTTTAATGCTTTGCTCACCACTCCAAAACAAGCCACTGAAGGTTTCTGGGGTTTCTTTTAAGCGCGTGCCACGGCCTTCTCGCACTACCGTTTTAAATTGCTCGTGAATTTCGTTAAGCATGGTTTGCGCTAAAGCTTGGTGTTTGGGGTTTACGGGCGAAAATGGATCGAGCATGGCTTTGTTTTCTCCTGCGGTGAGTAAACGGCGCTCTACACCGACTTTTTTCATTACATCGGTAAAACCGTAGCCATCCATCAATACGCCGATGGAACCAACAATACTGCCTTTATCCACGTAAATTTTATCGGTAGCAGCAGCAATGTAATAGCCACCAGAAGCACAAATATCTTCCACCACGCCATACACGGGAATTTTAGGGTGTAATTTCTTTTGACGCACAATTTCGTCGTTGATAATGCCCGATTGTACTGGGCTGCCACCTG
>JAYVRE010000340.1:0-13116 GCA_043776535.1 Methylotenera sp.
CCACCCGTGCCTGCGCGAATCTCTAAGAAGATATTTTTATCGTCATTCGGGTCTTTTGGCAGCAGCAATTTTTGTAAATCTAGCTCTACTTTTTCTAAAATGGCTTTGCCGTTTTCAATTTCTTCCTGCGCAAACTCTTTCATTTCAGGGTCGCTCAACATTTTTTGCGCCTCGCGCATGTCGGCTTCGGCTTGTTCAAACAAATGATATTGCTCGACTATCGGCGTAATTTCCGCGTGTTCCTGCGTCAGTTTGCGATAATTATCCATGTTATTGGTCACGCCCTCGCTACTCATCAGGCGGTTCAATTCTTCTAGGCGCTCGCTTAAAGTGGCGAGTTTTTTTAACATTGATGGTTTCATATTTTCAAGCTTCTATTGTATTCAATTTGATGGCATGTTGCGGAAATTGCGCCAAAATTTGTTTATCTTGCGTGATTAGTTTTACGCTTAAATGCCGCGCCAGTGCTACAAACTCGCAATCGTAGGCTGAGCAGCCACTACTTTGTGCCAGCCGCAATACTTCTACACTATTAATTTGATATTCGTTGGCAATCATTAAGCTTTCTGCTTGATTTTGAATTTGGCAGGCTTGCTCAAAATTAAGCAATTTTTTACGCAAATACAAAGCCAGCACGTTACGTAGCTCGCTACGCCAAAGCGCGGGCGCGGCCCAATCGGCATCTTGCAGCAATAGTGCCTCGGCTAATGCGCTGTTTTCATTGGGCAAATATAGCGCCGCAATGACGTTGGTATCGACAACTATCAACTACTCGCGGCCAGTTTTAATAGCTGCCGCGATTTCATCCGCTTGAAAGCTATATGGCGCAAGCGTTTGACGCAGTTCGCGTGCCTTTGCCAGTTGCTCGTGGGCGTTATTCTTAACGGGCAATAAACTTTGCTCTAAGCAGGCAATAATCTCGCCATTAAGACTGCGATGATGAGCGTCAGCCGCCGCGCGCAGGCTGTTGTAAACGTGATCTGGAATGTTTTTAAGCGTGATAGAAGTGGCCATGATTAACCTTTAAAGCTATAAATAAACCATAAAGAAACCATTATGGTATAAATTTGCTTAAACTGCAAATAGGCAATTGCAAATTGGCAGCTAGTTCAAATTAAATCTAGTGCTTGATTTGGTAGAGTTGTTTAAGGATATTTTCTAACTTGGCATGTTCGTCGCCATGGGCTTGGTTTAGCGCATGGCTAGGTGCGTGCAAAAATTTATTCATGAGCGCATTACTTAAGGCTTCCAACACTTTTTCGGGCGATTCACCTTTTTGAATCAGCTTCAGTGCTTTTTCTAGCTCGGTTTGGCGCGTGCTTTCTGCTTGATCTCGCAGCGCTTTTATAGTCGGCACTGCGTCACGCTTTTTTAGCCAGTGCATAAAAGTTTCAACGCGTGCAGTTACAATGGTTTCGGCATCTAATGCGGCAGCTTGGCGATTTTCCATGCCGTCGTTCACTACTTGGGCTAGATCATCCACCGTGTACAAAAACACGTCATCTAGCTGCGCTACTTCTGGCTCTATATCGCGCGGCACGGCTAAATCAACCATAAACATAGGGCGATGCTTACGTGCTTTAACAGCGCGCTCGACCATGCCTAGGCCGACAATCGGCAGCTGGCTGGCGGTGCTGGTTATGACGATATCAAATTCGCATAATCGATGCGCTAAATCGTTGAGTAAAATGGCTTCTGAACTAATGCCTTGAGACATAATTTTTTCGGCTAAGCTTTCGCCGCGTTCAAGCGTTCTATTCGCGATAGTCATGGATTTTGGCTTTTGCGCGGCAAAATGGTCTGCACACAACTCTATCATTTCGCCAGCGCCTATGAACAATACTTTTTGTTGCGAAATATCGCCAAAAATACGTTGGGCTAATTTAACCGCAGCAGCTGCCATGCTAATCGAGCTGCCGCCAATATCGGTATTGGTGCGCACTTCTTTGGCCACTTCAAACGTGCGCTGGAAAAGCTTATGCAGCAGTGTACCCAGCGTGCCTGCATCTTGCGCAATTTTTACCGATTGCTTAAATTGCCCCAAAATCTGCGGCTCGCCTAGCACCACGCTATCGAGCCCGCTGGCCACGCGAAAGGCGTGTTTCACCGCATCTTGATTGCTCAGTGTGTAGGTGTAAGGTTGAACGCTGTTAATATCCAGCCGATGATACTTTGCAAGCCAATGCACAATGGGTTCTGCATTGGCTGATTGCACGTAAATTTCGGTGCGATTGCAAGTAGATAAAATAGCGGCTTCAATCGCATTTTTTGCGGTTAAATCGTTAAGCGCGTGGCGCAAATTAGCATCAGTAAACGCTACATTCTCGCGAATTGAAATGGGTGCGGTGGTGTGATTCACACCAATGGTATAAAGCTGCATGATGCTATTTTACCAACTCTTTGAACTTGTGGAGATAAAAAACGTGAGTTAGGATAAAAAAGGTGAATTAGGATAAAAAACCTAGGCGCAAGGCGTGGAAAGAACAAAAAAGTACGTTAAAATAACGTATTCACTCACTTTTAGCTGACGCAAGTCGCAAGGATTAACGCAAATGAGCAAAACCTATAGAATCGCCCCGAGTATTTTATCGGCTAACTTTGCCAAATTAGGCCAAGAAATCGATGATGTGATTTCTTCTGGCACCGATTTTGTGCACTTTGACGTGATGGATAATCACTATGTGCCAAACTTAACCATTGGCCCGCTAGTGTGTGAGGCGATACGCGAAATCGCAGGCAAAGTGGGTGGCATTATTGACGTGCATTTGATGGTGGAACCAGTGGATCGCATTATTCCTGACTTTGCTAAAGCAGGCGCGAATATTATTACGTTTCACCCAGAGGCCTCAAAACATATTGACCGCAGCCTTGCCATGGTGCGCGATTTAGGCTGTAAATCTGGCCTGGTATTTAACCCCGCTACGCCATTGCATTACTTAGACCATGTGATGGATAAAGTGGATATGGTGCTGCTAATGTCAGTCAACCCTGGTTTTGGCGGCCAAAAATTCATTCCAGAAACGCTAAACAAACTACGTTTAGCCCGCGCCAAAATTGATGCTTACACTAAAGAAACTGGTCGCGAAATTTGGCTAGAAGTAGATGGCGGCGTCAATGCCATGAACATTGCAGAAATCGCCAAAGCGGGTGCGGATACATTTGTGGCGGGTAACGCAATATTTACCCAAGGTAAAGACACTGATAAAAATCGCTACAACACCATTGTTAGCGAATTACGCGCGTCATTAGCGACGGTTTAAAAAATAAATTATCGTCACAATACGGCGTTGTCGCACAAAAAATAATCACTTACATATAAAACATATGCGCGTGCTTATTTTTTTCTAACGCCTTGTCTTGTTTAGATAATTTAATTTTAGGGTGAATTTAGTTGGCACATACTGACGAATTAAAATTTAAAGTCAAAGCCGTCATGATTGACCTGGACGGCACACTGGTGCATACCGCGCCAGAAATCGCGGCGGCGGCTAATTGGATGTTGGCCGATTTAGATTTGCCAGTTTTACCCTTGTATAAAGTAGAAAGTTACATTGGCGCAGGCGCGCAAATGTTGGTTAAACGCTGTTTAACGCAACAATTAGGCAATGAGCCAAACGCGAGATTGTTTGTGCAAGCCGAGAAGTTATTTTTTGCGCGTTACGCAGAAAATGCGGCAATGAGCAAGCCTTATGATGGTGTAGTAGATGGCCTGCAAGCCTTATGGAATAAGGGCTACAGGCTTGCTTGTGTAACCAATAAACCAGAAGAATTTACGCTACCTTTACTACAAGCAAGCGGTTTGGCAGATTTTTTTGAAATCGTGGTATCGGGCGATACCTTGCATAATAAGAAGCCAGACCCTATACAATTGCATCACATTTGTGCAAAATTCGATGTGCCTGAATTTGAGGCGATGTTGGTAGGCGATTCTGCGACCGATATTGCAGCGGCTCACGCGGCAGGCTGCTACATTGTAACCGTGCCTTACGGCTATAATCAAGGCAGGCCGTTGGATGTTTCACAAGTAGATGCAACGATTAATGATTTAACCGAGTTGGTAAAAATATTAATTTAGTATTTTTTAATTTTAAGTTAAGTAAACAAATGATTTTTCTAAACAATAATTTTCAGAGTTTAGCTTTGAGCTGGCGCCGCTTTTGGCGAAGCTAGTTACATGCTTGTCGCAACAAGGCAAGCCAAAGCTGATGGCTAGTTAGCCGTCGAACCAATAGAAAATTATTAAGCTAAAAAAACAGGAAAGTACATGTTTACAACCATCAATCAAACCGAATTCAATGCCTTGTCCGCACAAGGTTACAATCGAATTCCGCTGGTGCTAGAGACCTTTGCTGATCTCGATACGCCGCTTTCTCTTTACCTTAAACTTGCCAATCAACCTTTTTCCTACCTACTAGAAAGCGTGCAAGGCGGTGAGCGTTTTGGGCGTTACTCCATTATCGGCCTGCCTGCTAAAACGCGCATTGTGGCGCATGGTTTTACTGTGCAAGTTTTGCAAGAAAATAACGTGACTGAAACGCACGAAAATACCAATGCACTAGATTTTGTTAGATCGTTCCAAGCGCGCTTTAAAACACCGCCGTATGCAGGTCTGCCGCGCTTTACGGGTGGTTTAGCAGGCTATTTTGGCTACGAAACCATTCGCTATATTGAAAAGCGTTTAGCCAATACTAGCAAGCCAGATGCGCTTGACGTACCAGATGTTTTGCTGATGGTTTCGGAAGAAATTGCCGTGGTGGATAACCTAAGCGGTAAGCTATATTTTATCGTTTATGCGAATCCAAGTGACGAAAATGCTTACGAAAATGCGCATACGCGTTTAAATGATTTGGTGCAAATGTTGCGCAAAACGGTGGCGATTCCTACCGCCACGCCTACCGCCAAAACCGAATCAACATCTGAGTTTGGTGAAGAAAATTTCAAAGCCGCTGTTAAAACCGCGCAAAGCTATATTTTAGAAGGCGATATTATGCAAGTGGTGTTAAGCCAGCGCATGAGCCAAGAATTTAACGCGCCGCCTTTAAGCTTATACCGCGCCTTGCGCAGCTTAAATCCATCGCCGTACATGTTTTATTACGATATGGGCGATCACCACGTGGTTGGGGCTTCGCCAGAGATTTTGGTGCGTTTGGATGACGGTATTGTCACTTCGCGCCCAATTGCAGGCACACGCCCACGCGGCAAAACGCGTGAGCAAGATTTGGCGCTGGCGGACGAGCTGTTAGCCGACCCCAAAGAGCGCGCAGAACATGTGCAACTCATGGATTTAGGCCGCAACGACGTGGGTCGCGTGGCGCAAATTGGCACAGTAAAAGTGACTGATAACATGCTAATTGAACGCTATTCACACGTCATGCACATTGTCAGCAACGTCGAAGGCAAGCTAAAACCTGGGCTAGACGCGATTGACGTACTCAAAGCGACCTTCCCCGCAGGCACAGTTTCGGGTGCGCCAAAAGTACGCGCCATGGAAATTATCGATGAGCTAGAACCGACCAAACGCGGCATTTATGCAGGCGCGGTGGGCTATTTGGGCTTTAACGGTGATATGGACGTGGCGATTGCGATTCGGACTGGTGTGATTAAAAATAATATGCTCTATGTGCAAGCAGGTGCGGGCATCGTGGCCGATTCAATCCCGCAAAGTGAATGGGATGAAACGCAAAATAAAGCTAAAGCGGTATTGCGTGCGGCTGAACTTGTACAGATGGGTTTAGATAGTAAAGTAGAACTTGATTTGAAAGAAGGGCAATAGAATGTTGCTGATGATTGATAATTACGATTCTTTTACCTACAACCTCGTGCAGTATTTGGGCGAGCTGGGGCAAGACGTGCAAGTGTTTCGCAATGACGAAATTGACTTAAAAAAAATCGCTGAATTAAAACCAAAATACATTGTAATTTCGCCTGGCCCATGCACGCCGAATGAGGCGGGTATTAGCTTGGCGCTGATTGAAGAATTCGCAGGCAAGATTCCACTATTAGGTGTTTGCCTAGGCCATCAAAGCATCGGCCAAGCCTTTGGTGGCAAAATTATTAAAGCCAAAACGCTGATGCACGGCAAAACTTCGCTGATTCACCACACAAGCCTTGGTGTGTTTAAAGATTTGCCCAATCCTTACACCGCCACGCGCTATCACTCGTTGGTGATTGAGCGCGAGACGATTCCAGATTGCTTGGAAATTACCGCGTGGACTGACGATGGTGAGATTATGGGCGTGAAGCACAAAACCTTGGCGGTAGAAGGTGTGCAGTTTCATCCAGAATCTGTGCTGACTGAACACGGCCACGATCTGTTGAACAACTTTTTGAAAGCCTACTGACTATCCCCTCGCCCTTTAAGGGAGAGGGTTAGGGTGAGGGCTATGGATAGTGTGACGTGATTTTTAAAAATACATTAGAGCAAGTATTATCAGGCCGTGATTTAAGCCACGCCGACATGCTGGCCATCATGCAACAAGTGATGGGCGGCGATCTGACGCCTGCACAAATAGCGGGTTTGGTGATTGCTTTGCGCGTTAAAGGTGAAAGTGTGGATGAAATTACCGCCGCAGTAACCGTCATGCGCGCGCTATCAACCAAAGTGGAAATTGCTGATAACGCACATTTAATCGACACCTGCGGCACGGGTGGCGATGGCATTCAAACTTTTAATGTTTCTACCGTTTCTGCTTTTGTTGCCGCTGCTGCGGGCGCAAAAGTCGCCAAGCACGGCGGGCGCTCGGTTTCAAGCACTTGCGGCAGTGCGGATGTGCTAGAAGCGCTGGGTGTGAACGTAAATTTAACTCCACAACAAGTGGCGAAATGCGTGGATGAAATTGGTATTGGCTTTATGTTTGCGCCCAATCATCACAGTGCGATGAAGCACGCCGCACCTGTGCGCCGCGAGCTGGGTGTGCGCACGATATTTAATCTGCTCGGCCCACTGACGAATCCAGCAAGTGCCAAACGGCAACTGATGGGAGTATTTAGCAAAGATTTAACTTTTAAACTGGCAAAAGTGCTGCAAAACTTAGGCAGCGAGCATGTGTTAGTGGTGCATGGCGCTGATGGCATGGACGAAATATCCTTTACTGGCGACACTTTTGTGGCGGAATTAAAAGACGGAAAAATTAGCGAATATACGCTTAACCCCGCGCAGTTTGGTTTGAAAATACACGCGCTAAAAAGTATTCGTGTGGAGAATGCAGAACAATCAAAAGCTATGATTTTGGACGTACTAAACGGTAAAATTAATGCAGGAAAAACCAGCGCGGCACGCGATATTGTGTTGTTAAACGCAGGCGCTGCTATTTATGTGGCAGGCCTGCAAGCCAATATCCATGCGGGTATTATGCATGCAGCTAAAGTGATTGATAGTGGCGAAGCTTTAGCCAAATTAAACGCATTGAAAGCCATAACCAATAAAGAATTGCTATGAATAGCGAATGAATAAAGCAAATGAGTAAACATGAGTGATATTTTAAATAAAATTTTAGCCACCAAAGCGATTGAAGTGGTTGCGGCAAAGGCCAAAATCAGCTTGGATGAAGTAATAGATTTGGCTTTATCACAATCTAAGCCGCGTGATTTTATAGGCGCAATTCGCGCAAAAATTGCGACAAATCAAGCAGCAGTAATCGCTGAAATTAAAAAAGCCAGCCCATCTAAAGGCGTTATTCGCGAAAACTTTAACCCAACTGAAATCGCCAAAAGCTATGAGGCAGGCGGCGCGGCGTGTTTGTCAGTACTCACTGACGTTGAATATTTTCAAGGTAGCAGCGAATACTTAAAACAAGCTCGCGTAGCCTGTGATTTGCCAGTGTTGCGCAAAGATTTTATGATTGATACTTATCAAGTGTATGAGGCACGCGCCATGGGTGCGGATTGTATTTTGCTCATTGTAGCCGCGCTTAAGTTACGCCAAATGCGCGAGCTAGAAAGTGTGGCGCATGAACTTGGCATGGCGGTGTTGGTAGAAGTGCATGATGCAGACGAGCTAGAACTGGCCTTGCAGCTAGAAACGCCGCTAGTGGGTATTAATAATCGCAATTTACGCACTTTTGATGTCACGCTACAAACCACACTAGATTTATTGCCGCGTATTAGTTCAGATAAAATAATCGTCACCGAAAGCGGTATTTTTACTCAAGATGATGTGAAATTAATGCGTGATAACAATGTACATACATTTTTGGTGGGCGAGGCGTTTATGCGCCAGCCAGAGCCAGGTGTAGAATTAGCGAAAGTATTTGCTTAAAACTCCCTCTCCCCTTGCGGGAGAGGGTTGGGGAGAGGGTTGGGGAGAGGGTATAGCGTGCAATCACCCTCTCCCTAGCCCTCCCCCATCAAGGGGGAGGGGATTAAATTTTAGGGATTTTTATGACCAATCAATTTTTAGCAATCCGCCCACGCCGTATGCGTAAAGACGAATTTAGTCGCCGATTAATGCGCGAAAACGTGCTGACGACGAATGATTTAATCTACCCCGTATTTGTGTTGGATGGCGAAAATCGCACAGAAGACGTGAAATCGATGCCAGGGGTGCAACGCCAAAGTATCGATGTGCTACTAAAAACAGCGGGCGAATGCGTTAAGTTGGGCATTCCTGCGATTGCACTTTTCCCTGTGGTTAATCAACAATTTAAAAGCCTAGATGCCGCAGAAGCCTTTAACGACGGCGGGCTTGTGCCGCGCACCGTTAAAGCGCTTAAAGCTGCTTATCCTGATTTAGGCATTATTACTGATGTCGCGCTAGACCCCTACACCACGCATGGTCAAGATGGCCTAATCGATGACACAGGTTACGTGATGAACGACGAAACCGTCGCCGTTCTGGTAAAACAAGCACTTTGCCACGCCAAAGCAGGTGCAGATATTGTCGCGCCAAGCGATATGATGGATGGTCGCATTGGGGCTATCAGAGACGCGTTAGAAGAAAACGGCTTCATTCACACCAAAATTTTGGCCTACTCTGCCAAATATGCCTCTGCCTTTTACGGGCCATTCCGCGATGCAGTTGGCTCATCCGCTAACCTCGGTGCTGGCAATAAAACCAATTACCAAATGGACCCCGCCAATAGTGATGAGGCCATCAAAGAAGTCGCGCTAGATATTGAAGAAGGCGCAGACATGGTCATGGTAAAACCTGGCATGCCCTATTTAGACATCGTGCGTCGTGTGAAAGAGGAATTTGGCGTACCGATCTTTTCCTATCAAGTGAGTGGCGAATACGCCATGCTAAAAGCTGCCGCACAAAATGGCTGGCTGGATGAAAAGGCTTGTGTGATGGAAAGTTTATTGGCGTTTAAACGTGCTGGCGCAGATGGGGTGTTGACGTATTTTGCGATGGATGTGGCAAGGTGGCTTGCAATTAAATGATTGATAATTTTGTAGTAATTGCTCAGGTGCTTGGAAAATTTCAATTGATAGAAAGCTTCTTAAAGGTTTTCTTAGTTAACTATCAAGCAAGTGAAGATAAACTCAATGGAAAACTAAACGAATCCTATTCGGTTAGTAAGCTGATTGATATTTCTTACGGAGTACTTTTGAAGCGCTATAAGAAAATATGTACTAATCAATCGTTATATCAAAGATTGATTATTCTTAAAGACTACAGAAATTATTTAGCCCACCAGGCGTTTATTGCTGGAATGAGCAGCATGTCGGCAGATACGAAGCTATTTATCGGAATAAACCCCATCGTAATTGATTATGTCGAATTAAACAAAGAGCTAGACGAGTGTGTTGCATTGCTCACCGAAGATTTTAAAGCGGTATTCAAATAATAGTCAATAATTTCGCCTCTAGGCGAGTTTCTTTCTTTTGCTTAGCCAAAAGAAAGAAACCAAAGAAAAGGCTACCCCGCTGCCGCTTATTCCCTGTGTTGCTTTAAAAGGTTGGGCGCTGCGGAACTCGCCCTAACAAGTCACAAAATGCGTGGCTTGTCGCGGAACTCAGACAGTCCTCGCTAAAACCCCCAACTTTTTAAAGCATCACAGGCGCGGTAGCAGGGGAGTTAAAGTCAACACCATACGATTGCCGTCATTCCGACGAAAGTCGGAATCTAGTGACTTTGGTATGAGAAATTAAGCCACTGGATTCCGTGTCAAGCACGGAATGACAAATAATAGATGCTCTGCAGCCCAATATTTATGCGCCTTCCAGAGCATCACTTTAAGCGTTTAAAAGCGCTTGTAAGTCGTTAATGTCTGCACGTTCTGCGTTGCTACCATCAACCGTTCTTTTAACTGCCACGCGCATATCATCCACATCAAATACGCTTAATTTTTGCAAGCCAAGCTCGGTTTCTAGCGTAAACACTGGCACGGTTTTGCGGACTTTTTCTTTTTTGTCTTTGCTGGGTTTGTCTGATATGCGGAACGATTTTTCGCTGCTTTCAAACGGTATTTGTTGATTGAGCAAAAACATTTCCACGTCTTTTGCGCTATCAGCAAATAGGTGAATATTGGTTTGTGAGAACTTGCCTGCTGTGCCATCTAGCACGCCGCCTGTTAAATGCGGGTTAAATTTTGCAAATAACTGCATGGTGATTAGCGCGGCTTGGCGCAGTTTTTCTAGCTCTTGCGGTTGCTCATCAGCGTTGTAAATGTTGTGATACAGTCGAATTTCTTCTTCAATCTCGGCATTGGAGGGTAGCACGCTACTTTCTGAAATACCCAGCTGACGGCCTGCTTTTTTCTTGGCGTAGGCAAAGTCGTTAATGCCGTCTTCGGCCATCATGCGCGCGGCCTGCTGGGCGATCATTTGTCGAATGTGGTCTGAATTTTCACGTGCCATGATGCAGTTTGATAAAACACTAAAAGTAAGATTAAAATCCAGATGGATTCAATATGCGAGCTGCCGAATCACTGCTGTCAACCCCATTGTTTTTAGGGGCTGGATTGGCTATCCGAGGCGCTTGTTCTGCGGCAGGGCGTTCAGCAGGTGTGTGATTTTGTGGTTGTTCTGGCAATTTTGGAGGCTGCGGCTGCAACGGGTTATCGGTCATGCTGTTTGGAACCCCGCTATCAGGATTATAAGCATCGGGTAGTTCTTCCAATGGCGTTAAATCTACATAAGTAGCTGGCGGTGGATTTTCCTGATAAAAATACTCGTACATACCCTCCTCATCCTCATACACGTGCGTGCCTGAGTACGAGTTGATTTTGACTTGCATAATGCCTTCTGGCACGCTGTAAGGCACATCTGGCGACCCTTTTAAAGCAGTTGCCATATAGTGTATCCAAATCGGTAATGCGGCCTTGCCGCCAGTTTCATCTCTGCCTAGCGTGCGTGGCTGATCATAACCCATCCATGCAACGGCTACTTGTTTGGGATTGTAGCCTGCAAACCAAGCATCAACTAGGTTATTGGTGGTGCCTGTTTTACCTGCCAAATCGTTACGGCCAAGTGTTTTGGCTTTAGTAGCGGTGCCCCTTTGCACTACGTCATGCATCATTGATGTCATGAGAAAGGCGTTGCGCTCATCAATCACCCTAGGCGCATCTTGGCGCGCGCGCGGGTAGCGCATTTCTTCAATCACCTTGCCGTTACTATCGGTAATTTTTTTAATGAGATGTGGCGTGACGCGATAGCCACCATTGGCAAACACAGCGTAAGCGCTTGCCATTGCCCACGGTGTTGTCTGCCCAGCACCAAGTGCCATGGTAAGATAGGCTGGGTGATCTTTGCGAGCGAAACCAAACTTGGTGATGTAATCTTGCGCGTAGCGCGTGCCAATACTTTTAAGCACACGTATCGACACCATGTTTTTGGATTTGGTGAGCGCGGTGCGCAAACGGATTGGCCCTTCATAGCGACCATCATAATTTTTGGGCTCCCACATCTTATCGCTACCCAGTTCACTTGCGGAGATAGAAATTGGCGCATCTTCAACAATGCTGGCGGGCGTAAAGCCTTTTTCTAAAGCAGCTGAGTAAACAAACGGCTTAAAGCTAGAACCAGGCTGACGGCTTGCTTGGGTAACGTGATTAAATTTATTTTTTTTGTAATCAAAACCGCCCACCAAGGCAGTAATAGCACCATTTTCTGGGTTAAGTGCAACTAGCGCAGACTCGACTTGAGGTAACTGCACTATGTGCCAGATACCTTGGCTTTTAATCACGCGTACAACTGAACCTATTTTTATTTTGTGATTTTTTTGGTCTTTATCACTCAAGTTTTTTTGTAGCAAACTTAAGCCAGCACCGCTAATATCAAGCATCCCATTTTTTTTGGTAAATACTTTTATTAGTTTTGCTGAAACTTCAGTTGCAATGGCGGGCACAAATCCGTTGTATTCTTCAAAGTCGAGTAAAGCCATTTGCATGCCCTCCTCTAGATTAGTGGATTTTAGCTGGCTTAAATCGATAGTTTTCTCAGGTTTTTGATAGCCTTGACGGCGTTGATATTCTAAAATTCCCTGTAAAACCGCGTTGTTAGCGGCCTCTTGATTAGACTTATAAATAGTGGTGTAAACCTTTAAGCCACTACTATAAATGCCTTCTTTATATTGTTCAAACAAGGTTTGGCGCACGAGTTCTGCAACATAATCCGCATCTAAATCTTTAGATAATTTGGAAGATTTAAACTTTAATGGCTGTTTCATCGCTTGGTTAAATTTAGCCTCGTCTATGAAGCCATAACGTTGCATATCGCGCAAGACCTCGTGCTGCCTACCCACGGCGCGACTTAAGTTGATGTAAGGATTGTAGCCAGAGGGCGCTTTGGGCAAGCCTGCCAGCAGTGCCGATTCAGCCAGCGTAAGTTTGTTAAGTGGCTTGCCAAAATAAACTTGCGATGCTGCTGCAAAGCCATATGAGCGTTGACCCAGATATATTTGATTGAGGTAAAGCTCAAAAATTCGATCTTTATTTAAGGCCTTTTCAATTTTCATCGCTAACAAAGCTTCTTTAATTTTGGTCACCATGGTGCGTTTTCCACCTGGTACAGTGAAAAAGTTTTTAGCCACTTGCATGGTGATAGTGCTGGCACCCTCATGGCTTTTTCCTGTGAGATTGTTTTTAATGGCACGCATCACGCCTTTTGTATCGATGCCGCCATGCTTGTAAAAGCGACGGTCTTCAATCGCCAACACTGCATCTTTTAGATTTTTTG
>JAYVRE010000341.1:0-13076 GCA_043776535.1 Methylotenera sp.
AAAATTGCCTTTGTGCAACCGTGAAATCCCGATTATTGCCGATGATTATGTCGATAAAGAGTTTGGTACTGGAGTGGTTAAAGTCACGCCCGCGCATGACGAAAATGACTATGCTGTTCGCCAAAGACATTCGTATTTACCAATGCATAACGTGTTTACGCTGGATGGGAAAATAATAAGTAACTTTGTTCGAGCTGGTGGGGAGTTAGAGTTTAATTATATTGCTGAATTACCCACGGGTGGAAAACTGGGCGGTGTGCATAGTATTAATCCATTAGCTCTAGATATAGGAATTCCTGAAGTATATCAAGATAAAGACCGCTTTGAGGCGCGTAAACTGATTGTTGCAGACCTTGAAACTCAGGGTTATTTAGCTAAAACTGAAAAACACAAACTCAAAGTACCACGAGGCGACCGTACAGGTGTAATCATTGAAAAAATGCTGACTGACCAATGGTTTGTTGCTATGAGCAAGCCAGCCGCAGATGGCAAATCTATCACGCAAAAAGCCTTAGATGTGGTGGCGAGCGGCGAAATTAAGTTCTACCCAGAAAACTGGGTGAACACTTACAACCAATGGTTAAACAATATTCAAGACTGGTGTATTTCACGCCAATTATGGTGGGGGCATCAAATCCCTGCTTGGTATGGCGATAGTGGACAGATTTATGTGGCTCACGACGAAGCCGAAGCCAAACATATGGCGGCGAAGGATGGCTACACTGGCAATTTGAAGCGTGATGATGATGTTCTAGATACGTGGTATTCCTCTGCATTATGGCCATTCTCAACATTAGATTGGACTGGCGATGAAGCCAAAGACCGCACCAATATTGCCTTGCAGCAGTATTTGCCTTCTAGCGTGTTAGTCACGGGTTTCGATATTATTTTCTTTTGGGTAGCGCGCATGGTGATGATGACCAAACACATCACTGGCAAAATTCCGTTTAAGCATGTTTATGTGCATGGCTTGATTCGCGATGCTGAAGGCCAAAAGATGAGTAAATCTAAAGGCAATGTGCTTGATCCGATTGATTTGATTGACGGTATTGATTTAGACGCGCTAATCGCCAAACGTACCACAGGTTTGATGAACCCAAGAGACGCTGAAAAAATCGAAAAACGTACACGTAAAGAATTCCCCGAAGGCATTGCTGCGTATGGCACTGATGCGCTGCGTTTTACTTTCGCCGCGCTAGCCAGCCCAGGCCGCGACATTAAGTTTGATTTGCAACGTTGCGATGGCTACCGCAATTTCTGCAATAAATTGTGGAACGCAACGCGCTTTGTGTTGATGAATACAGAAGGCGAAGATAACGGCTTTGATGCAGCCAGCTGCGGAGAAGGCGGACGCAAGTTTAGCCAAGCCGATCGTTGGATTGTAAGCAAATTGCAACGCACCGAGATGGAAGTTGAAAAAGCGTTTGCAGATTATCGCTTCGACCTAGCCGCAAAAGCCATTTACGAATTTGTGTGGGATGAATACTGCGACTGGTATTTAGAGCTGGCCAAGGTGCAGCTGCAAGCGGAACGCAAAGAAGACGTGCAGCTTAGCCCTCACCCCAACCCTCTCCCAGAGGGCGAGGGAGCCATATTGGAGGCAGAAAAACGCGCCACACGCCGTACTTTGCTGCGCGTGCTAGAGACGATTTTGCGTTTAGCGCACCCGATTATACCGTTTATTACCGAAGAAATTTGGCAAACAATTGCGCCCATGACAGGTGTTGATAAGCCAAGCATCATGTTACAACCCTACCCCAAAGCTCAGCCAGACAAGTTGGATGAAGCTAGTGAAGCATGGGTGGCGCAGCTTAAACAAATGGTAGAAGCTACACGCAGTTTACGTGGCGAAATGGGCATTTCACCCGCCGCCCGCGTGCCGCTTATAGCCTCTGGCGATGCGACACAATTAGCGCTGTATGCGCCGTATTTAAAGGCGTTAGCTAAGCTGGAAGATGTATCAATTGTGGCCGAACTGCCAGAAGCCGATGCGCCCGTGATGCTGGTAGACGTCTTCAAGCTGATGCTAAAAGTCGAGATTGATGTCGCCGCCGAAAAAGAGCGTATAGGCAAAGAAATCGCGCGTTTAACAAATGAGATTGCTAAAGCGAATGCTAAGCTCAATAACGAAAGTTTTGTAGCGCGCGCACCTGCTGAAGTGGTCGCGCAAGAAAAATCGCGGGTGGCAGAGTTTGGGGCGAGTTTGGAAAAGCTGCAAAGTCAGTTAACTAAATTGAAATAGCCGCTATGAAACTCCCTCCCCATTAAGGGGGAGGGCTAGGGTGGGGGTGAAAGTGTCACAAACAGCAGAGGTGGTGTTCATGCGTTTCACCCCCATCCCAACCTTCCCCCTCTTAAGGGGAAGGAGCCCGCAAAGTTAACTATTCCACTCAACCTAGCGTGCCTTTAGAGGCGATTAGAGCGAGCTTTTTTGGCATTAGGCATCTGCGCGTTTTTTGATATAAAACGTAAATACACCATCGGCGTCATCCAGTTGCAATAATTCATGCCCAGTTTGTTTGCAAAACGCTTGAAAATCTTTAACAGAGCCTGGGTCGGTGGCTACAACTTTAAGAGTTTGATTTGCAACAATCTCGCTTAAGCCTTTTTTGCAACGCAAAATTGGCAATGGACAATTGAGGTTTTTTGCGTCTAATTCTTTATCGAATTGCATTCAGTTCCAATCAGATTAATAGTCTTATTCGTTGGTTTTTTTCTTGCTTAAATCGTACCCAGCTTTGCCCCACGCTAACACGCCACCCACTAGATTGAATACATCTTTTACGCCTTTATTGACAGCAAAATCGGCTGCATGGGCTGAACGTACGCCGCTATGGCAGTAAAACACTACTGTATTTGCATTCATTAATTTTTCGTATTGTATGGGTAACATGGCCAGCTGAATATGCACAGCACCTGGAATAACACCGCGTGCCACTTCGTCATCGTTACGTACATCTACCAATAGCACTCTAGGTTTGGTGATAAGATCAAACAAGTCGGTTGCATCAATTTCAGAATAACTTTTCATATTAAAACCCTAATAAGTATGCTTATTGTACACATGAAGGTTCAGATGTAAATGCTTTAGGAGATTGATTTTATTAGGAATTGATTCGATAAGTGCAAATCTGGTGGCTGTTGAAAAAATCAACCAACGCATATTTTGCAAAGTCCGCTAATGCATCTTTGCGAAATTTGGTGGCCGGGGACAGAATCGAACTGTCGACACGCGGATTTTCAATCCGCTGCTCTACCGACTGAGCTACCCGGCCAGCGCTACAACTAATGCTAAAGATTTGCAAGTCGCGCATTATAGCAAACTTAACTCATCTTGTAACAAAGCTTAACAATTTAATTGGTAACTAGGGTGGTGCAATTAAAATAATTGCACTATGATGGTGTCAACTCGCATGATATAAAATGCTGGCAATGTGGCGGGTGTTGAGCATGTGCAAGATCAGTTAGGCGTTATCGCCGCCGAGGCAGAGCCACAACTTTACACCGTGGTGCATGGCGATATGCTTTCTAAAAGAGCGAAAGAGTTTCTTGGCAATGCCAATGCTTAATATGAAATTTTTTGAAGCGAATAAACCCATGTTGGGTCACCCAGGTAAAATTTATCTAGGTCAAATGCTGCCTATTCCGCTACTATGATTTTTTAGTTTTTTAATCGTTTTTAAAAGGGAGTTTTAATATGAATACAATTTTACGTGCACTGCTAGCGGGTGTATTTGCAGTTACTTTGTTGGCTGGTTGTAATAAATCGGAAGACGCTATTGATAACATGAAAAGTGAAATGGGTGAGGCAGTAGATGCAGCTAAAGAGGCTGCTGATACCGTTGCTGAGGAAACAAAAGATGCAGTCACTGATGCTGCAAAAGACGCAGCTGCTGCAACAACAGAAGCTGCAAGTGAAGCAAAAGAAGAAGCGGTAGATGCAATACAGGCTGCAAAAGACGCATCTGCTACTGAGGCAGCAAAATAATTAAATTTTTTGCTAACTAAAACTTAAGAATATTTGTTTTAATTACAATTTAGCCCGTAAAGCCGTAAGGTTTTGCGGGTTTTTCACTTAAACTATTTAGCATGAATGATTTGAATATTTTACCTTTAGATAACAGTTTGCAAGTTGCTTTGTTGCATAAAATAAATCATAAAACTAAACCTTTTGGTGCACTTGGTAAGCTGGAGATCATTGCCTTACAAATAGGCTTAATTCAAAACACCTTAACACCGCAATTAAATAACCCTACCATGCTCATATTTGCGGGGGATCATGGCGTGGCTGCAAGCGGCGTTAGCCCTTATCCGCAGGCGGTCACTGCACAAATGGTGCTTAATTTTTTAAATGGCGGCGCGAGCATTAACGTGTTTGCTAAGCAAAATAATATGCAATTGCGGGTTGTGGATGCGGGCGTTAATCATCAGTTTGAACCGCATCCAGATTTAATTAACGCCAAAATTGGCATTGATAATAGTCAAATTGGTACGCGAAACTTTTTGCATGAACCTGCGATGATGCAAACACAATGTGAGCAAGCGCTTGACTCAGGTGCCGAGATAGCAAAAAAAGAGATTGATGCAGGCTGCAACGTGCTTGGCTTTGGTGAAATGGGCATAGGCAATACCTCTTCTGCTAGCTGCATAATGAGTGTGTTGTGCAATGTACCAATTGAGCAAAGCGTTGGCCGTGGCACGGGTTTAGACGACGCAGGTTTAGCTAAAAAAACTGAAATTCTCAAGCAAGCATTACACCATCATGCCTTAAATGGGCAAGATACAATGCTGGTGTTGGCCACGTTTGGCGGCTTTGAAATCGCCATGATGGCGGGTGCGATGCTAGGTGCAGCAGAGAGAAAAGCTGTGCTTTTGATAGATGGGTTTATCGCTACAGCAGCTTTGCTTGTGGCGAGCAAATTACAACCCAATATTTTGCATTATTGTGTGTTCGCACATTGTTCGGGTGAGGCTGGGCATCGTAAGTTGTTAGAGTATTTAGGCGCAAAACCGCTGTTAGATTTAGGTTTGCGGCTGGGAGAGGGCACGGGTGCGGCTTTGGCGTATCCACTTGTATTGGCGGCAGTCAATTTTTTAAACGACATGGCGAGTTTTGAGTCGGCAAGAGTCTCTGGAAAACATTAATTCTCCACCCCCTCACAGGGGGGGGTGGGGGTAAAGAGTGAGGAGAATTAACCATTGGAATTAGCTAGAGCAGTTAACACCCCCATCCCCATATCGAGTACGGGGCAGGCTCTAACTTTGCCCATTAATGGGCAAGGCAGTAACCGTGAGGTGGACTAGTATGCAAAGACAATGGCGATATTTTCAGCTAGCGATTGGGTTTTTTACGCGTATCCCAGTACGTAGCCAAGAAAATTTCCAAGAAGCGGATTTAAATCACGCAGTTAAATATTTCCCACTTATAGGCTGGCTAGTCGGGCTTATTGGCGTAGTTGCATTTTATTTACTAAGCTTAATTTTTCCACATGTAGTTGCTGTGCTTATTAGCATGGTGGCGACCATTTTTGCGACGGGCGCATTTCATGAGGATGGCCTAGCAGATAGCGCTGATGGGCTCGGTGGCGGATGGGGGCGTGAGCAAGTGCTTACTATTATGCAAGACTCTAGGTTAGGTACTTATGGTGCAATTGCTTTATTTTTTGTGTTAATGATTAAACTTCATTTAATCACCTCCATGCACGCCGATATGGTAGTGTTGGCACTAATCTGCGCCCATCCACTCAGCCGATTAACAGCAATTTGGTTAATGGCAGCGCTGCCCTACGCCAAGCTCAGTGGCAAAGCCAAGCCATTGGCCACCGAGATTTCGCGCCGTGATTTGTGGATTGCAAATATATTTGGTTTATTGCCAATATTGCTATTGATCACCTTAATACACATGACCATTGGCGATTGGCAGGCTACATTAGGCTATGTATGCTTGCTGGCAGGGGCGATTGGCGCAGTTTGGTGGTGGTGGCGATCATTGCTCAAACGCAAGCTAGATGGCTACACTGGCGACACTTTGGGCGCTATTCAGCAAATGAGCGAAATCATGTTTTATTTTGCATCGCTCGCTTGGTTGCAGCTGATTAGCACATGGTAACTAGCGCAATGAAGATAACGCTTATTCGTCACACCTCACTGCAAGTGGCCTCTGGCGTGTGTTATGGCCAAAGTGATATTGACGTGGCGAATACGTTTGCAAGTGAAGTGACTTTAACAAAATCAAAAATTAAGGACATCAGTTTTGATGCCGTCTATACTAGCCCTTTGCAGCGTTGCGCTAAGCTTGCACAAGCACTTAATTTACAAAATACTATCCATGACCAACGCTTAATGGAGCTGCATTTTGGCGATTGGGAAATGTGTGCTTGGGACGATATTCCGCGCGAAATTTTTGATGTTTGGGCGCATGACTACGCCAATAAATCACCACCCAATGGCGAAACGTTTATGCAATTACAACAGCGCGGGTTAAGTTTTTTAGATGAAGTTTTAAGCAGACATTTAAATGAAAATATTGCCGTCATCACCCATGGCGGCATGATTCGTGCGCTCTTGGCGCATGTGCTTAATATGGAGCTGAAAGGTTTATTCCGTTTTAATATCGATTACGGTAGCGTGACACAGCTTGAATTTAGTGGGAAAGTACCAAAAATTAATTTTGTGAATTTGTAATTAACAGCCACTGAACTAAAACATTCCAGTGCAGGTCTGCAAGCCTTATAGATATTGGCTTGCAGAGCATTTGTTTTAATCAAGTTAAAATTAACTTACTTCAATTTTTTCGCCAAGGCATTCCACCACTTGTCCTTTACGAATTTTTGCGGTTTTGCGTAGCTCAATTTTGCCATCTACTTTCACTATGCCATCGGCCACCATCATTTTGCCTTGGCCGCCACTATTGGCAATCCCCGTGGTTTTAAGCAAATCGCACAACGCAATGTATTCGCCTTTTAATGTGAATCCCATATTGCTAGCCCTTAAGTTTAATTGGTAAGCCTGCCGCAATAAACAACACTTCATCAGCCAGTTGTGCCACTGCTTGGTTTAATCGGCCTTGTTCATCTTGAAACTGGCGATTAATCTCACCAAGCGGCACAATGCCCATGCCCACTTCATTGCTGACAAGGATAATAGTGCCTGATAATGTGGGTAGCAGTTTTAAAAACGCCTCTCGTTCTAGCTGCCAGCTTGAGTCTTTAGGTGGATTGCAATCAGCGCATATCCATTGTGCTAGCCACACCGTTAGGCAATCTACAATTAAACATGTGTGCGGTGCAGCTATGCGCGCTAGTGTCTTTGTGAGGTGATGCGGCTCTTCTACAAGAGCCCAGTTAGCTGGGCGCCTATCTTTGTGATGCTGCACACGCGCTTTAAACTCGTCGTCATACACTTGTGCGGTAGCGATATAAGTCACCTTTAAGCTACTATCAGCGGCTAACTTTTCTGCATAGGCACTTTTGCCAGAGCGTGCACCGCCCAAAATTAATGTGAGATTAGTCATTCGTTGTCCAAATATTTTCCATCAGCATTTCGCTTAAGGGTTTTTCAACCGCCCAACCCGTTTCTACTAGCATGGGCTCTTTATAAAAACTTGCTACATGGCCTAAACACAGCACCGCGATAGGTTTAGCCTCTTGCGGAATACTTAATAATTCGGCTAATTTGATGGGGTCGAAAATCGACACCCAACCCATGCCCAAGCCTTCTGCCCTGCTCGCTAACCACATATTTTGTATAGCGCAGCTGATAGATGCAATATCCATTTCTGGCAGTGTACGGCGGCCAAAGATGTGTTGCTCACGCTTATCACACAAGGCGGCAACTAATAGCTCGCCACATTCCAAAATACCTTCTACTTTAAGCCGTAAAAATTCAGCCATGCGCACTGTATTTTCAAGCTCACCAATGGCTTGCGAGGTTTTAATACGTTCATCATCCACCAGCAGGTGAATCGCTTTGCGTATGTTTTTATCGGTAATGTGAATAAAGCGCCACGGCTGCATTAAGCCTACGCTAGGCGCATGGTGCGCGGCCGCTAAAATTCTGGTTAGCACTTCAGGTGCAACCAATGTGGGCAAAAAATGCCGCATATCACGCCGCTCGGCAATCACTTTATAAATGGCCGCTTGTTCTACTTCAGAATAAGCATGCTCGCTTTGTATGTGGTTTGGTTTAGAGTTTTGCATAAGCTGTAATTGATAAAAAAAGCCGCTTAAGTTTTAAGCGGCTTATCATAAGTTTAAGACCATTAGAGTTCAAGACCATTAGAATTTAAGGCCATTAGGCATTGGTTATTTGCAGTGTTTTTAAGTTGCGTGCTAACTTCACAACCGCCCAAACAATTGCAAAATACATTATTGAAAAGCCCATCCAGCTGGGTAGATATTCCCAGCCGTGTTGTAGTGATTCACCTAAACCTTTTGCAGGAAAGCGACCAGAGAATAGATAGTAAGTTTGCGTAGAGATTACAAACGCTATAAAAGTCGCGCACATACTCACCAAGGCATAAGGAACAACTTCAAACGCATCTTTTTGATTCGCCAGCCATAAGCCGCCCAACCACATTGCCGCATAGCTTGGAATTAAGCCCCAATAGCCATTGGTGAGGCAAAACCCTTGTGCAGGATCAATCGCAGCAGCGCCAAAATCAATCACTGTGGCCAAACCAAAAAACCCCGCAAACCAAGCGGCACGGCTTTTTAAGCCAGTGCCTAAGTACATGCCACCTAGCAAAAATAACACTAAGCTAGCGTCAGGCAGTGAAACCGACGTTAACACATGGCTGCCACGCGTGAGCGCCATTAAAAAGGCGATTGTGGCGGCAATAATCAATTGCTTGGTGATTTGTGACGTATTCATAACTTTCTCCAATTTCATTGCCTGTTATCATAACATTTTTTTAAAAATCTGCCTTCATTCCTACGCGCCAAGTACGCACAAAATCAACGGGGTAAATGGCATTGTCTTGTACCTGAATTGAATTTTCATGTTCAAAAATATTATTAATTGCAGTAAAAACTTGAAAGTTTTTATATTGATAGCTTAATGCTAAGTTGGTCGAGTTGTAACTATCTTGTTTTTGACTCGCGTTATTTGCAAAATCGTTGTATATATAAGCTTTAGAGCGCCATGTATGATTTAAGTTGAGCGCTGCATGCTCCAAAAATTTATAGTTTAAGTTTGCAACTACTGTGTGTTTTGGTACGCCAGGTAAGTCTTTGCCATTGAAAGCACCTGCACCATTATCTTCTTTGGCCACAATAGCGCGCACATAGTTGTAAATAACAGAAGTGCTTAGTGCATCATTAAATTTAAAATAATCTTGCACCTCTAGCCCATATTTATGTGATTTATCGATATTGGTGTTTTGGAAGAAAAATAGTGCAGGAACTTGAAACAGATAAATTTCATTATCTAAATTTGCGTAAAAAGCACTCACCTTAAGGCGATTATTGGACAGCGTATGATTTAATCCTAAGTTAAATGTTCTGGAGCGCGTAGGCTTGATAAAACCGTTAAATGCTGTGGTAACAACGGGAAATAATGAAAAATCTTGTGCAAAAAAACGGTCAATATCAGGTGCTTGAAAAGCACGGTTATAGTTGGCAAATACACTGGTTTCTGCGTTTATTTTATAATTCGCACCAACATCCCATGCGCTTAAATGCTCGCTGTCATTTAAGCTTGTACCCTCGTTAGGGTTGAATTTGTAGCGCACTTTTTCACTTCTTGCGCCAGCTGATAACGTCAAATCTTCTAGCAACCACGTGGGTCGGTACTCTGCGCTGGCAAAATAGGCTTTATTGTCCTTGCTAGTGATGTTGCTGCTGGCTTTGCGGTCACCTTCAAACACTTGAATACCTGCCACAGCGCTTAGTGCATCTCCATCATAGCGAACGTTTAGCTCATCTGCTTCGTAATCATATTTAAAAGTGCTAAAAAAATTCACATATTCGGATGTTTTATCTTCTCGAAAATGCGTGGCAGAGACCTGCCATTGCTCAGTAATATCGTACTCTGCGCCTATTTGCCACTGGTCTGTATCTAAGGCTTGGTGGGTATAGGTTTGGCTAAACGGTCGTTGGGTAACCTGTCTTGGGTTGTCTTTAAATTCAGCTTCTGTCAGTGCGTTAACATAGCGCGTATCGTTGCGTGAGCTTGTGCCTTGTGCAAAAAAACGTAAGTATTGCGTGGGCTTGATTTTAATTTTTGCATTTTGGCTATTGCTGGTAAATTGATCTTTGTGACCAGTTTCGTCTTTTTTGCTGAAGCCATCGTGGCTGTCATGTGCTAGGTTGGCAGAAATATCAATTATTTCGTTAGAAAAACCTGCACTTGCAGAATGATTTTTTTGCCCAAAATTACCTAAAGAACTAACAATTGTAGCGCCAGTTTTGGCCTTGGTATAAATTTGAATCGCCCCTGCAGTCGCACCATCACCATAGATAACTGACCCACTGCCCTTGCTTATTTCAATACGCTCGATATTGCCCAAAGGAATGCCAGCTAAAAGCTGAGAAGAGATATCAATATTGTTTAAGCGCTGCCCATCGACAGTAATGACTACATTTTGGTGGCCGTTCTCACCGCCATAACCGCGTAAATTGATAGAGGGTGTTGCTTTGTTGCCGTAATTGGGCAGTACATTAAGCGAAGTTTGTTGTGCTAAAAAATCATAGAGCGTGGCGGCACCTGATGCTTCAATTTGCTTGCTGGTATGAATTTCAGACGCATAAGTCGTTTCTGTATCTTTATGCTCAAAGCGATTGGCTTTTACAGTCACTTCATCTAAATTAATTTGTTCAGCAGCAAAAACAGGCAAGGCTAAAAGTGGCGTTGTAAAAGCCAAGCCGATTAGGTTGGCGATAGTAGATTTTTTCATTAGATTTTCCCTAAACTACACGCGTCCCCGCATGTACATTTTTAAAAACTAGGGAATAAAGAAAGGTAAAAACAAACAAAAATTGCGCTCGAAGAAATAGCAGAGCCACAGCCTTTGGTTACCGTCACCCCGCGGTATTTCCTAGCTTGCCTTGAAATAAGGCATAAGTTGCGAGGCCGGTCTCCGGGCTTGTGAGCTTTAGTTTTGCGCCTTCCCAAGTTTTTTAAACTCAGTGGCTTCTGCAAAGTTTTGATGAATTAATCATCACTCACTTACCGTTGCGGGGGCAGCATAGGGCTTGTTAATTTGAGCTTAACGCACCTATTTCCCAGTTTCACCATGTTTAAAATCATGTTTAAAATAAACAGTGGCACCTAACAACTAGCCGCGATTATAACGCTTTAAGTCGTGATTAATTCTGCGCAACATAATTAAATTTATACAACAACAATACAAAACATGTTAAATTACTTTGAATAGCCCACGTTAGCTATTGACTTTAATAGATTTTTTCACTTATAGTGGGACTATGGAACTAGATTTAAAAAAATTAGAAGAGAAAATTGCTAAGCTAATTTCTTTGTGCAGCAACTTGCGCCAAGATAATATTCAATTGCGAAGCGATTTAGCGCAGGCAAAAGATAATATGACACAAGCTGGCAATAGGCTTGAGACTTTGCTTGAATCCCTGCCAGAAGGTACAGAATCTATGGATGTAAAATCTTAATGAGTACAGTTAAATCAGTGGATGTAAGTATTTTAGGCCGTGAGTTCACGGTTTCATGTACCGATGAAGAGCGTCAAGGTTTGATGGATGCGGTTAGTTTTCTCGATTCTAAAATGCACGAGATTCGCGATTCTGGCAAAGTGGTGGGCGTAGAGCGCATCGCAATTATGGCAGCCTTAAATTTATCTCACGAATTACTCAATACCAAAGCTGGCGATGTTGACATTGGCGATTATAAGCGTAGGATTAACGCTATGCAGAATCAAATTGATGAAGCGATTGCAGCACAAACCAAGCTTTTATAATAGTCTGTTGTAACCGTTTTCCTTCATCAGCTCGTCACAAGTTCGCATTAATATTCAACTTGTTTTCTGTGGTGTTGCCTGAGCTTTTTATTCCTTGAACTAGTCTTTGTTATAGGTTTCAGCTCATCAGGCTGCTGTGTGCGCGCTCTAAATTGGGCACTCTTTTAAGGGTCCCTTGGCGAGTGTACCTTACGCGCTTTAGGCTGTTACCACCTGAACTTTTTTGGTTCAGGATAGCGGCTCAGGCAACACCACAGAGAATAAATTTTGATTTTATTGACGAAATTGCGGCGTTATCTCGACTTGCCGTACTAAATGTACTGTCTGCGCTCAAGCGCCTTGTCTCAGCTTCATTTGAATAAGATTTGTTTTGTAGGAGCGCAATTTATTGCGCGGAAAAATCCGTTAATCCCATAAAACCATTCGCGATTTAAAAATCGCTCCTACAATTACCGCAGTTCATGATATTTTAAATCCGCCAAGCTCACAATATCTAAACATTTTTCGTGACAGGCTTCTAAAATCACTGGCGGCGCAAAACCCGCTTCACTGGCTTCTAACCAACGCGCCGCGCACAAGCACCAGCGGTCACCAGGGTTTAATCCTCCAAAATCATATTCTGGGCGTGGTGTGCTTAAATCGTTGCCGCGATTTACCGAAAATGCTAAAAACTCATCCGTGACTTGCACGCAAACCGTGTGGCTGCCCACGTCTTCAGCGCCTGTTTCGCAGCAACCAGTGCGGGTAAAGCCCGTTAGCGGCTCTAAGCTGCAAGTTTGTAAGGTAGTGCCTAATACATTACGTGCCATGTTGATAACCTCAAATTATTCATTCACGTTATCATACGAGAATCTAATGATTTTGAAAGAGAAAAATGCGTTACTGGTTAATGAAATCTGAGCCTACTGATGTGTCGATTGACGATTTGGCCGCTATGCCCAATCAAACGGTGGATTGGTATGGCATTCGTAATTACCAAGCGCGCAACTTTATGCGTGATCAAATGCGTGTTGGTGACGGCGTATTTTTTTATCACTCCAACTGCGAAACCCCAGGCATCGCAGGTATTGCAGAGGTGTGCACTCTGGCTTACCCAGACCGTTTACAGTTTATTACAGGTCACAAATACTACGATGCTAAAGCCACACTT
>JAYVRE010000342.1:0-3311 GCA_043776535.1 Methylotenera sp.
AGTTTTGCAAGCAGTTTAATTAACAGTCAGCTAACACTTTACGCCGACAGCGCAATTGTTGCCAATAAAATCAAACTTACTCAAGCTAGCTTATTGACTCAATTACAAAATTTGCAAAAAAACGAGCCTTTATTTAGGGAATGTAAAGTTACTTCAATTAGCGTTAAAGTGCAAGTAAAATCTCGCCAGAAGCCTGTTATTAAAACGCCGCGACGACTTTCTAATAACGCCGCAAACAGCCTAAAAATCCTGGCTGAGGACTTGTTAGCCAAAAACAAAGGCGAATCACAACTGGCTACCAAACTAAACATTTTGGCGGGTAAAACTTAAGCATGGAATACTTACTTTACTTAGAATACTTGCTTTATTTGGCCACTGGCCTATTTACAGGCTTGCTCTCAGGCTTGCTGGGCGTGGGTGGAGGGCTGATTATGGTGCCTGTACTCAGTTTTATTTTCGCTCATCTAGGCTTTCCAGCAGAATTCATCATGCACATGGCGCTGGGTACATCACTTGCGGTGATTATGGTCACCTCAATCGCCTCTAGCCGCGCGCATCATAGCTACAAAAATGTAGATTGGACGATTTTGAAAAACATCACTTTTGGCATTATTTTAGGCACATTTTTTGGCAGCTTAGTCGCGGCAAAGTTCGATGCCAGCTTGCTCAAAGGTCTATTTATTATTTATGTTTTTTTAGTCGCGCTGCAAATCTTAAGTGACTATGTGCCAAACCCCGCGCGGGCACTGCCTGCTAGGCCCGCTCTAAACTGTGTGGGAATCATCATCGGCTGGGTTTCCAGCTTTGTCGGCATTGGCGGCGGCACATTATCGGTGCCTTTTCTCATCTATTGCAACGTTGATGCCAAACGTGCCATTGGCACGAGTAGCGCGATTGGTTTGCCGATTGCCATTGCAGGCACGTTAGGTTATATGGTTTCTGGTTTACATGTTGCTAACTTGCCAAGCCATAGCATTGGTTTTATTTATGTGCCTGCTTTTATTATTATTGCGCTTGCTAGTTTAATCAGTGCGCCTGTTGGGGCACTTTTGGTACAAAAACTATCTGTAAAAAAATTAAAGAAAATATTTGCGGTGCTATTAATTAGCATCGGTTTAAACATGCTGTATAGCCTATTCCAGCGACCTTTATAAGCGGTTGTGGCGCATGATTTTTAGTGCCATAATGCGCGAGGTTGTTACAGATAAATTACATTTTTTACAACTTGGTTGCACTTTTCATGTATTCGCAATGTGTTCGCGCTTTTATGTTATTTTTAGATTTATAAATTAATAAATAGGGAGAAGTCATGTCAGTACCAATAATGATCGCCATTGCTGCAGCCGTTTTAGCAGTGTTGTATGGTGTAGTAATGAGTAAATGGATTGCCAATTTGCCAGCAGGCAACGCGCGTATGCAAGAAATTGCGGGTGCTATTCAACAAGGCGCAGCGGCTTATTTGGCTCGCCAATATAAAACCATTACCATGGTGGGTATCGTGCTGGCTATTTTGGTTGCGGTATTTTTAGGTACTACAACTGCGATTGGGTTTGTATTGGGCGCTTTATTGTCTGGCGCTTGCGGTTTTATCGGCATGAATGTATCTGTAAAAGCCAATGTGCGCACCGCCCAAGCGGCCACAGGCGGCATCGCCCCAGCGTTCGACGTGGCATTTAAAGGCGGCGCAGTCACAGGCATGTTGGTAGTAGGTTTAGGCTTATTAGGCGTGGCTGGTTTTTACTGGTTTTTAGGTGGCGAAAACGCAACCAACCTAGATCCATTAATTGGCTTGGCTTTCGGCTCATCACTCATCTCAATCTTCGCGCGTTTGGGCGGTGGCATCTTTACTAAAGGCGCGGATGTTGGCGCAGATTTAGTCGGTAAAGTGGAAGCTGGCATTCCAGAAGATGACCCACGTAACCCAGCGGTAATTGCCGATAATGTGGGTGATAACGTGGGTGATTGCGCTGGTATGGCGGCGGATTTGTTTGAGACTTACGCAGTGACATTGATTGCCACTATGGTGCTGGCGCACTTGCTCATCACTGAATCTGGCGCAAACGGTATTATTTATCCACTGATGCTGGGAGCTGTTTCAATCGTGGCTTCTATCATTGGTTGCTTCTTTGTTAAAGCCTCACCAGGAATGAAAAACGTGATGCCAGCTTTGTATAAAGGCTTGGCTGTTGCAGGCACGCTGTCATTAATTGCATTCTATTTTGTGACCATGCAAATGTTCCCAGAAGGCTTAACTGCTGGTGAACTGACCATTACTGCCAACCAATTATTTGGTGCCTGTGCGGTCGGCTTGGTGCTTACCGCTGCTTTAGTATGGATTACCGAATACTACACAGGCACACAATATGCGCCAGTAAAACACATCGCGCAAGCTTCTACTACAGGCCACGCAACTAACATCATTGCAGGCATTGGTATTTCAATGAAATCAACCGCTTGGCCAGTGTTGTCAGTTTGTTTGGCAATTTGGACATCATATCAATTAGGTGGTTTGTACGGCATTGCGATTGCCGCAACTTCTATGTTGAGTATGGCGGGTATTGTGGTGGCTTTAGACGCTTATGGCCCGATTACCGACAACGCAGGTGGTATTGCGGAAATGGCTGGCTTACCCAAAGAAGTGCGCGATGTAACTGATCCATTGGACGCAGTTGGTAACACCACTAAAGCGGTGACTAAGGGCTACGCTATTGGCTCTGCAGGCTTAGCGGCATTGGTATTATTTGCCGATTACACGCATAAACTTTCTGGCGCAGGCATTGATGTTAAATTTGATTTAAGCGACCCAATGGTGATCATTGGCTTGTTTATTGGGGGGTTAATCCCTTTCTTATTCGCTGCCATGGCGATGGAAGCGGTTGGCCGTGCCGCTGGCGCAGTGGTAGAAGAAGTACGTCGTCAGTTCCGTGAAATTAAAGGCATTATGGAAGGCACAGCCAAGCCAGAATACGGCAAAGCGGTGGATATGCTGACCACGGCTGCCATTAAAGAAATGATGATTCCATCATTATTGCCAGTGGCAGTGCCAATCGCTGTAGGCTTGTTGCTAGGCCCAGTGGCGCTCGGCGGTTTGCTCATGGGCACGATTGTGACAGGTTTATTTGTAGCGATTTCGATGTGTACAGGTGGCGGTGCTTGGGATAATGCCAAAAAATATATTGAAGATGGTCATCACGGCGGTAAAGGTTCAGATGCACATAAAGCAGCTGTGACTGGCGATACCGTTGGCGATCCTTACAAAGACACGGCTGGCCCTGCGGTGAATCCGTTGATTAAAATTATTAACATCGTGG
>JAYVRE010000343.1:0-3299 GCA_043776535.1 Methylotenera sp.
GTTTCACGCTGAATTTGGCGTAAGTGGTCACTTACTTCTAAAATAAAATATTGTTCTGGTAACTGCTTTAACTGCTGCAATTCCAGTAATAAATCAACCACCAGTTTGCCAGTGCCAGCACCTAGCTCTAATATGTTGCCTTGTGTAGCTGCCAATATCTGCGCGGCTTGTAAGGCAAGTGTTTTTGCAAATAATGGTGAAATTTCTGGCGCGGTCACAAAATCGCCCGCCATACCGAACTTTTGCGCCCCTCCGCTGTAATAACCTAGACCTGGCGTATATAGCGCCATGTGCATAAAATCTGCAAAACTTATCCAACCGCCAGCATTTTTAATTTTTTGTTGAATTAAATCGCTCAGTTGTTGGCTAAGTGCTTTGGCTTGCGGCGAGGGAATAGCAAGATTCATATTAGATAGTAAGGCCATAAGCCATTATAATATTTTGAAACCAAAGTGAGTAACAATTGACCCAATCTATCAACAACAATTCTTTAAGTAATAAAACCGTGTTAATTACGGGCGGCGCAAAACGTGTGGGCGCGGCGATTTGTCGCGAGCTGCACGCGCATGGTGCTAGCTTAATGATTCACTATAATAAATCACAAACTGAAGCGCTCGGCCTGCAAGCCGAGCTTAACTTGCAACGTGCCAATAGTGTGGCGATTATTCAAGGTAATTTGCTCAATATGGCGGTATTGCCAATCTTGGTGGAGGAGACGATTAATCAATTTGGCCGTTTAGACGTGCTTATTAACAATGCATCCAGCTATTACCCCACCGAAATTGGCACCATTACAGAAGAAAATTGGCATGATTTAATGGGCAGCAACCTAAAAGCGCCGATGTTTTTAGCGCAAGCGGCGGCGGCAGAACTACGCAAAAATCATGGCTGCGTTGTCAATATTACCGATATGCACATTGAACGCCCAAAGAAAAATTATGTGGTGTATAGCGTAGCTAAGGCAGGTTTGGTCACGCTCACCAAATCACTGGCGCATGAATTAAGCCCAGAAGTGCGCGTGAATGCAGTAGCACCGGGCCCCGTGCAATGGCCAGAAAACAACCCGCAATTTGATGAAGTTTACAGGCAACGCGTGATTAGCCAAACCTTGCTAAAGCGTGTGGGCGAAGCGGCAGATATTGCCAAAGCGGTGAAATTTTTAATCGCCGATGCGCCGTTTATTACAGGGCATGTGCTGGCGGTGGATGGTGGGCGCAGTTTGAATCTGTAAGAAAATATGACTTCTTACAAACCTAATCGGCCAAACACGCTAATTCACGCAATTTAGCTTCAAGCAAAGGCAGGCGTGCTTGGCTTGCTGCATCGCCTGGCAAATACGCAGGTATTACAGATAAAAAATCATCATTTGCTAGTAAATCACTAAATTTTTCAGCAATATATTCTTGTAAAACTCTTGGTGTCAATTTCATTTCGGCAATAATCGAAGGCCTGCCATCAATCACCGTAATAATATCCTCCATATCATGGCTTAGCAGCATATCGCCTTTGCCGCGGTCTGCAAAAGCCTCAAATTTAGTGGCAATAAATACTGGCGCTGAAATTAACCGAATGCTTGTTTCATCATCTAATACAAAATGCTCTGCACTCTTAATGGCCAGCGGATACCAACGATTTGCAAAGCCCAATATCTTTTTATCGGTTGGCATCACATCTACCGCCACACCTTCGTAACTCCAGCGACAAATAGGTGCAGCAACATCCATTTTTTGCTTAAATCCTTTAGCGCGCAACTGCGCTTCTAATGCGTGGTAACCTTGTTGGCTAACAACATTTGCCACAATATCCACATCATCTGTTGGGCGAATCACCTGCGCGCGTGCAATCGTCACTAGCAAACCCGCTGCACAGCCGCCCACAAACACCACCTGTTCGCGCAAATCACCTAACGCTTTTGCAACCAGTAGCAATATGGCACGGTTCGGGTCACTCACCATCATCATTGCAAACGCTCATTTAATAGCTGTATAGCTAGCTCGCGCTCACGCGCCTGCCCCATGCGCAAAGCATCAAACAAGGCGAGCAGCTCATACAATGGGGGGGACGCTATGGCTGCCAATGGCAGCTTTTCATATAAAGGCATTAACGCCATCCCCCTCACATTGCCCTCAGGATGCGGCCAAACGGGTGGCATTTCTTGTGAGAATAATACTTTGTCGCTTAACGGAGGCACGCCATAAGCAGTGGCAAAGCCGATAGTTACTTCACCGCGCACGGAAGGGTAACAATAAGCAGCGCCATACATCACAAACTCTCGAATTGCTTGCATTACGGGGCGAAACACCTCGCCTGCATCTACCAGTAAACGCGCGGCAATCAAGCGCTGAACTGAAGCGTGCACCTCAAACTGAGAAAGCATCATCAATTTTGCTAGCGCCGCATAAGTATATTTTGGCTCTCTGCGTATGATAACTAACATAAACAACACCGCCAAATCTAAAGGCTTTAAGCCCCACTGGCGGTTACTTGCGCGCCGCATAGACGCAGATTGCTGACTAAAAGAAGAACCCATAAACACCTCGTATGCTATATGCATACAGCATATATTAACTATATAAACAAAGTCAATAGTTTTAATCTGTTGATAAATATGTAAAATAATGTTTATTTTCTTAGCCATTCCTTATTCAGGAATAAGGAATGAAGCAACTTATATGCTATATGCATACAGCATATAAGGTTTATTTTGGGCGGCAGGCATATACGGTGGCATTGCCTTTTAATGCTTTCTAAGCCGCCTGTGTGGCGGCTTACTTACGCCGCGATAATAAACAATATCTTTATTACTTTTTTTATTAAAACTGTAGCGCGTCAACTATGTTGGCAAAATGCTTGATGATGGCAAAGTATTAGCAGATGGCAGGCAATCGTTAAGCCTACAAACGGCTTTCTTGAAAAAATTAGCCCAATTAATTTTTCGAGATAAATCTCGAAAAATTAATTGGGCTTGGTGTTAGTGAAGGTTGTAGCTCTCTTTTGGAGTTCCGATACCCCACCATCGGAATACCTGATAAAATGTTTTTTATTGCATAGCCGTATTAAAGTACGTTCCGATACCCCACCATCGGAATACCTGATAAAATCTTTTGCACCACTGCGCTTCAATATCCCATGTTCCGATACCCCACCATCGGAATACCTGATAAAATTGCCAGCGATGAAACCGTAGCAAGGCGATTGTTCCGATACCCCACCATCGGAATACCTGATAAAATGTGCGGATAAACATAGACCAGTCGCTACTGGTTCCGATACCCCACCATCGGAATACCTGATAAAAT
>JAYVRE010000344.1:0-3290 GCA_043776535.1 Methylotenera sp.
CGCCGCAACGAGCAATGATGTATCGAAAACAACTTTCATGGTTATATCAGTATAACCATTTTTAATCCAGATTCAAGCGGTATTGTTAATTGCCAATTAACCCAACAAGCTGCCGCCTATTGCCCAATCTTCCATTTTTACCTCTTCAAATACAATGTAAGTATAGCTGGGCGGCTTGTGCGCGTGCTTTTGCAGGGTTTCGGTGATTTCTTTGGCGATTTCTTTTTTCTGCTCTTTGCTGATGCTTCCAGCGAGTTTTACATTAACGAATGGCATTTTAACTCTCCTTTTTTTACAATAATTGAATGTCCGTAAACACCGCATGGAACATGACCTCTGTAAGGCGCTTGGTTTGCGTGTTGTAACGGCTGCAATGATAACTATCTACCAAAATTGTTTGATTGGGAAGTGCAAAACGTGCAGTGTGGGCAAATTTATTATCTTTAAATTTCAAACCAAACGCTTTTAATAAGGCGGCACTGGCCTGCAAAAATAAGTAGGGGGTTTAGGTTTTCTAGTTTTTACGTCGTCTAAAAAAGTGGCTAATCTTGCACATTGCCTGCAATTAATGTCGAAATATATAGTCTGGGAGACAATATCCATAAGGGTTGCAGCTATGTTAATATTATCCATAGTAATAAGCTTGCCAAACCTCCTTAATGAGGTTTAAAGTCACAATCAGAATTAATAATGATATAAAAATGGAGAGCAGCGGGTCAATTTGTAGCCAACCCGTAAAGTAAATGACGATACCCGCTGCCAAGGCCGCCACCGAGCCTAATAAATCACCCATCACATGTAAATAAGCGGCGCGTTTATTGTGGTCATGTGCGTGGTTGCTATGCAGCATTTTTGCTACAATAATATTCACCACCAAGCCCGCAAATGCAATCAACATCACATAGCCGCTGGTCACAGGGTGCGGATTATCAAACCGCTGCAAGGCCTCGTAAACAATATAGACCACCACAACCAGCATGAGTATGGCATTAACAGCAGCCGCCGCAATTTCAGCATGACTTTGCCCGTTGGCATGTTGATGCGTACCTGGTTTGGCGGATAAGTAGCTAGCTAACCATGCCAAACCTAGTGCAAATACATCTGAAAACATATGCCAAGCATCGCTTAGTAAAGCCAGTGAGTGTGTGAACATGCCACCAAAAAGCTCAATTATTGCAAACACTAAAATAAGAAAAAATGCGAGCCTATAATTGGTTGGGTGGTTTTCTACTGGCTGTTTTTTGCCCTGATTTTGCACACCCTCTAAGAGATGCGTACTTTCGTTTGCATGGTCGAGATTTTGTTCGTTAAAGCGGTCACCAGCGTGGTCGTGAGGATTGTTTTTCATCTTGCTATATTATCAATAAAAATCAAAAAACCAGCAAAAAAATAGCTAAAAACTATCAAAAAAGCACAGCCTAAACTGTGCTTAGTTAATTTAACTGCTAATTAGGTTTTATTTGCTGTAGGCTCTTTATGCATGTTGTGGTGATCGCATTTATTACCCTTTTCATGAATCACCTTCAACTCAGCTTCATCTAAAGCGCCGTCTTTATTGGCGTCCATTTGATCAAACTTTTTCTTGGCTTTGTTTTCGTTATGTAGTTTATATTCTTCATACGTTATCTTGCCGTCTTTATTGGCATCGGCAGAGCTTTTATATTGCTCTTTTTTCGCGCCAGCTTCCCCTGCCTCGTGGTGATTCGCCAAAGCAACGCTAGAACTAAAAATAGCAGCAGATAACAACAGTGCAGACATTAAATTCAATTTCATTTAAAACTCCTATTCATTTAACAAATTAAAATAATCTTATTGTTACGCTTAACTAGACAATGTCATGCAGTAAAATGTTCAAATGTTAAATTTTCTATATGTTAAGTTTTCTATATGTTAAGTTTTGTATGTTAAGTTATAGGCACGCCTTTCATGCAGGCAACCACGCCGATGTGCTTAAACACTATGTGCTAAGCTTAGTGTTGGATTATTTTAACCAAAAAGTTGCACCTTATTGGGTGATAGATACGCACGCGGGTGCAGGCATGTATGCACTAAAAAGTGAGTTTGCACAAAAAAATGCAGAATTTGAGAATGGCATTGCGCGGCTTTTTGCTGCAAACAATTTGCCAGAATCGCTGGCAAACTATGTAAAAATAATTAAAAATTACAATGTAAACCACAATAAAAACAATGCGTTAAATTTTTATCCTGGTTCACCTAAAATTGCACAGAGTTATTTGCGTAAAGACGATAAACTGCGCTTATTTGAGCTGCACCCCAGCGATTGCAAATTGCTGAATGAAAATTTTAACCCTAAACACAGGCAAACCAAAATTGAAATGCAAGATGGCTTTGCTGGCATTAAAGCCTGCTTGCCGCCGCCCACCAAACGCGCGGTGGTGCTAATCGACCCGCCTTATGAGCTAAAAGACGATTACCAGCGTGTGGTGAATTGCATGCAAGACAACTTGCGCCGCTTTGCAACTGGCACTTATTTAATTTGGTATCCGCTTCTGCAGCGAGCAGAACCCGAACACATGCTTGAAAAACTAAAAAGTTTAGATTCTAATAATTGGTTAAATGTAAGCCTGAACGTGCAAACACCTAATATGGACAGCTATGGCATGCACGGCAGCGGCATATTTATTATTAATCCGCCTTACACATTACCAAATATACTGGATGAAACCATGCCTGTGTTAACGCAATTATTAGCACTTGATGAAACAGCGGATTATCAGCTTACAAGCCACATAACATAATGTAAAATACAGCCCTTAAACATCAAAGTAAAACGGTGCAAACTAAAATCATGCAAACCAAACCATCCCCCACCGCATACAAACAAACCAATATCATGAGCAACGTGCTCTTTGGCAGCCGCTGGCTACAACTGCCACTTTACTTGGGCTTAATTGTTGCGCAGGCAGTTTACGTGTACTTTTTTGGGGTAGAGCTTTATCACCTTGTACACAAAATCCCAAACTTGGTTGAATCTGAAATCATGCTAATTGTGCTAGGTTTAATCGATGTGGTGATGATTTCAAACTTGCTGATTATGGTGATTGTGGGCGGTTACGAGACATTTGTATCGCGCCTTAATTTAACTGGTCACCCAGATGAACCCGATTGGCTATCGCACGTAAACGCCAACTTGCTGAAAGTAAAATTGGCTACAGCGATTATCGGCATTTCGTCTATTCATCTACTTAAAACCTTTATTAATGCCGAAAATTTAAGCAATAAAGTGCTGATGTGGCAAACTATTATTCACATGACCTTTGTGTTTTCGG
>JAYVRE010000345.1:0-12904 GCA_043776535.1 Methylotenera sp.
AATCACTGGGAGAAAGTCAGTCATAAAATAGGTGTACACTTAATTTAGGTGGACACCTATCTTACGAGATTTAGGGAGTAAGGCTAGATGGTGCTGGGCGGGTGCTTACCGTATAAAAATCACCAGCAATAAAATTACCATCGTTATACTAAGCGTTTAGAAAGCTAAACTACAGGTAGAATAGCGATTAGTGCAGTGAATAAGGCAGTAAGCGAGACTTTGCGAATGAACTAGCAACTAGCTAATGAACGAGCAAAATCGCCGATGAGTCGTCGTTGACCTAGTGTGACTCTGCCGATATAGATTAGGCGCACTAACCAATTAACTGCGCTGTAGTTAAGTACTAGCTTAGTGTTTAAGTTAAATTAGTTATATAGCTGCATGCCTAGCTACACGAACGAGTTCTTTGCACCATACTAAACGCCATTTAACACATTCAACCATCGGATGGGTTAGTCCTGTCGATTTTGAAACTAGGTATTACAAAAGTATTGGGGATGGTTGTCTAATTTTATGACTAGGTTCAGCCCTTAGGTTTAGTTGGCTAATGTACGGCGACCTCGGTCGCCGTTTAATCAAATAATTTCTGCTACAACATTGAGTTAAATATCAACCTTTGCATAACTACTTGTTGCTGACACTTCAGGCACAGCAATATTTGCACCTTTAGCAATCTTCATGAAGCCTGCAATTGTGCTTCCACCATCGCTCACAAAACGACCTAACAATGGCATTGCATCTTTCACTGGCATGACTTTAGCAACGTTTGCTAATGTTGTTGCACTTATGATTGATTGGCCTTTACTAATGAGGTCAGGCGCCTTCAAAGCAGCGATTCCGAAGTTTAACAAAGCAGTACCCATTTTCTTTTGTTTATCAGCAGAAAGCTCTTTCACCTTTTTCTCAGCATCTGCTGATTTCAAATTTTTGGCAGCTTGCGCACTTTCAGACTCGTTCAATTTAGCTGTAGCTGCACCTTTTTCTTTTGGGTCAGTCATCGCATCGATTTTAGACAATTCAGCTTTCTTCGCAGCAATTTGCTCTTCAGTATCAAAAGCTGAGTTAATCGCTACTAATGATACATTTGCCACAGCTGCCAGTTCAGCACTTTTACCCGTGAAGTCTGATACTTCCTTTTCGACATTGCCGCTAGGTTGAGTAGCTTTGTCGCCGCCAGTTACACTACTTATTTTTGGTACATCCCAAGCTTGAGCTCCATAAGATACTGCACATAATGCTGCTACTAATAATGATTCCTTAAACATTTACTGCTCCTTAGTTGTTATAAAAACTACCTTTACTATTTCCCATTTAATTGCTTAGTTAAATCAGGAACAATCTTCAAATACTCATCAAAGGCATTTACCGAGTAGTAATTATCCTTTTGACTGGCGTTGAAACCTTCTAGCTGGCTTTTACGAGCCAGTACTAAGTCTTTTTTGCTGATACCTGACTCGATATCCTTAATTACCAATGCATTCATTGTGGTTGCCTTGCATGCAGATCCATTGCACTCATTCGCCTCTTCACGAACCAAGTACCCTGTCTGTACACAAGAGCCACTTGCTTGCGGCATGGTAAGCATAGAACTGTTTTTGAAATTGCCAGCATCGAGTAAACTATTCACATCATGCACCAGTGCTGATGACATTTCTTTCACTTGGTATTTCGGTGAATTCAATACGATGTTCGATGCTAAAGGTTTTGCAAAGCTACTTGTAACAGTATTGTTTTTGCCGATATATTCGCTTTCACACATATCGACTGCTTTTGCATTTCCTTTCGGCAACGCGTACACCACTAGTGAGTCACCTGCTTTTGGCTTATAAAACTCTTGTCCAATATCGCTCATCTGATAAGGCACATGGATTTCTGCACCATTCTTAACAACTTGACCTTCAGTTGTTATAGGTAATCTAACAAATGTTTCCTTTCCCGCAACTTTTGTGTTGAGTTTACGAGTGATGGTGCCTGTGACTTCAAAGCCTGATTCAACTGGCAGGTTTTCTACAATCAGACTGCCTTTGCCGTCGTTCTGGCTTTTGACATTCTTGATATTAAACACCTTTGGCTCAAACTGGATAATCTTCAAAAACTCACTAGTCATGGCTTTTGTCGCGTTCTGCAATGACACTTCTGTCGCATTATCAGAAGACAATCCAATCCCAGCTGTCTTCTCAAGCACGTACTTATCAACACCAATCGCAGAGCCATAAACCACGCCATTAATATCAGATACCTTGCCTTGCACCACGGTTGCAAAAGTCTCTTTCGTATGGGTGTCGTTTTTCCCCGCCTGCCTAAATATAGCGGTTTCACCAGTATCCACCGTGAAAATGAACTGCGGCACATCGGTTCTGCTGTCTTTCACAGTGGTCGAGTTAGGATACTTATCCCATGGCACACATTGTGCTCTTTCACGAATCACATTCATTGTTTGTGTGAAGTTGACGTCAACTGCAGATAACTGGAATGGCGCTTTAAAACCGATGTTCTTAGAAAAAACATCAATTACACCGTTCACATTAGCCCTTTTCGGATCTTCCGTTGTCACTGGCATCATGCGCGGCTTACGAGAGTCATCGGCCTTAGTTTCAAAAGTGAACTGATATTCATATCCAACCTGAATTCCGCCACCTAATGTTTTAAGGACAGCATAGCCATCGTTAGCATTAACGACTTGAAATAAAACCTCTTTGCCATCTTTATCTAGTGCAGAAGGCTCATCGCCATCCTTAAACCCCACTTCATACCCTTTGTCCGCCACAAAGAAGGGGCCATCCTTACCAACAATCTTGACTGGTGTAGTTTTTGGATTGAAATTCAACCGCACCGTTTTGACAAGTTCATCAATCTGTGACTTCATACTCCTTACCATCGCATTCTTAACAGTAGCCTTGTACTTCTCAGAACCCATTTCACTTTCCGTGAAACGGAATGGCGTATAAGTTGTATTACTTGTTGAAAAAATAATTTTGGCTTTATCCGGTTTAATGACTTGCAAATTCAAGGTAACAGGAATCAACAACTCATTCACGCCACCCTTATCCACCTGATAGAAAGACGCTCTTGATATACCAAGAACTGCACCATAGGTTTGCTGCAAAGATACAGTTGGCACGCTATCGCAGTTTAAATTATCGTCATCAACAAACTTGATTGGGCCTTTGAAGTGGTCTCGTACCTGCTTGATGTGGATGATGGATTGCCCATAAGTTTTAATCAATTGCTCGTTAAAATATGCAAGTAGTTCTTTTTGGGCATCGGCATGTTGCCCGGAAATGAAAGAAATGGCTCTGACATCAACTAATGGCCGCAAATTCTTGTTTTCAACTGCCTTTAAACCCTCAATTTCCTTGACGGGGAAAATGTAGAACTGTGTATCCGCAGTTGCATGTGCGGAAAACAGTTGAAGACAAATAGACGCAATGGTCAGTTTTCTAAAGTGAGTTATTTTCATTCTGTAGGGCACTTACCTTCGATACATACAACTAGACGATTGCCTTTGCTTTCCAATCGTGCTTCTTTCATTTCAGGGAAAGCATCACGCATCTCTTCCATCAAGTCTTCGACTTTAGTTTTGAAGCTACCTTTAGCCTGAACAGTAAAGTTTCGTGTCGTATCAGTGGTGTTACCTTCGGTAAATTCATCAGTCATTTTTTGTAATTGTTCTGAGAAATTCTTTTTCACTTTGAATGGCACTTTAAGTACGCTATAGAGTGCCACTTCGTAGCTTTGACCTTGAGTACCTGCACGTTGAATTTCACGCTGACCTGTCGTACCGATCTTCTCGGCTAACTCTGTTGCAAGTGCACTAGAGAGGTTTGCTCGGCAGCTTTGGTCTGATGAGCCAACCGCCGCTTTGTTGATGGTGCCTGAAAACAAGCTTCCGCCAGTATCCACGTTCGACGATTGAACCTTTAATTGACCAGTACATTTAACATCGCCACTAGATGTCTTACCTTCGGCATTCATCACCGCAGTTCCATACACAAGGTACTTCACGCTGAATGAGCCTTTAGAAGCTTTCTGCATGTAGTAGTCATATTTACCTGACTTCTCAATGTCTTTAATCAACATACGTCGACCACCTTCAACACGGAAGTCACGTTCACTGGTAAATTGCAACCCATACTTCTGTGACACTTCTTCTAGTCGTGCGGCGACAAGCTCATCCGCACCCTCGCTAGGTTTTGCGTTATTAACGTCAGGGAATTTGGTACTTACCTTAATGTTTACAATATCTTTTTGTTCAGCAATATCTTTCTGGTCTGTTGAATGTGACGAAGCTGATGCAGAAGCAGAAGCAGAAGTTGCTGCACTTGATTTCTTAGAAGCACTTGCAGCGTCATATTTAGAAGCTGACGCTGCCGAGTAGCTAGAAGCACGTTTTGCGGAATCTTCTGCAGAAGCAGAGCCTTTGTAACTACCAGAACGACTACCTGAAGCCTCTACTGACTCGCCCCCTGAGTAACTATTACCGTTACCATCTCTTGCCGCTACAGCGGCTGAACCTTTGTAATTTTCTGATTCGGAAGATTTTGCATCGACGGCGGCTGAACTCTTAGACTTAGTTGAACCAGAATCTTTCACGCTTACAGCCGCAGAGTCTCTTGATGAAACTGCAGAAGCATCTCTTGATGTTGAGGCGCGCGCCGACTTGCTAGAAGCTGACTGCGAATCTGCGCCACTTGCTTTTGCACTTTTGTCAGAGAAAGAGCTTTTGTCATGCGAATATTCCATCGATGTCTCGACAGGCTGACTTGGATCCTGTGATGTTGAGATACCAACGTATTCATCGATGATGAAAAGCACTTTAGCAGCGGCCACTTGATTTTGAGAGCCTAAACCTAATGACTTCGCCAAATCCAAAATCTGGGCGCTATCAACCTCCAAAGAAGTTTTAGCTGTCACCACATCACCCTCTGTTTGGTAAGTGGTTTTTAGATTGTCGGAAAGTTGCTTAACTAAATCCGATACAGCAGCTTTTGATTTTTCGTCATTTGGATTTACATTCAATTTTAGCTTAATTGCAGCAATAATCGCATCTGCTTCGGCTGCGTTTCTAGCTACACGGCGAGCAGCAATCAAATCGCCTTTGTTGGCTTTCACGCTGACCTCGGCACTACCTTTAGCGGTAATTGTTTCAGCATTGGCAATATACGACTGTGTCGCTAAAACCGTTAATAATAGATATTTCAGAAGCTTGCTCAATTCATTCTCCAAATATTTTAATTAGTTGTTTATTCAAGTTTGACTGTTACGTCACCTGCTTTTATTACCTGCTTACCATCTACTTCCTCAATGCTTACATCCCCTGCTTTAATTTCAGTTTCAGATACAGTCGCATCAGAAATTTTGTCATACTTATTCATAAGTGTGATGAATTGCGGCTTACTTCTGAGTGCATCTAAATTTTTGTTAACCTTGATATCTTCGAAATTCTTATAGCCAAGCACCAAAGCCTTTTCTAATGATGCAATCGCTTCATCCAAAGCACCTTTCAACGTATTAGCTTGCGATTCAATATAATAGGCTTCCGAGTTGCTTGGGTCACTCTTATGAACCTTAGTGATAATTTCTACAGCGTTGCCAATATTCATTTTTTCAAGCTCAATCTTGGCTTGGCTAATATCTAATGTCGATTTTTTTGGATCAATTATTTTGTCTTTTTCAACATGATTCTTGTCGCAAGCGACTAGGATTACCAGTGACACTACTAATAATAATTGGGATAATTTCAAATCTTTCTCCATTTTAGTTAAAGGGTGTTCTTGACATCAGTCGCGCGTGACTGATGAAGTAGGTGCGTGTGAACTCACTTTTGCTGGGGGGGGGGCTTAATGCGAGCAATACAATTAACGGACAATTCAACCATCGAATTGGTCAGAAATTTGCAATAATTCATTTGGGTATTTGAGCAACTGGTCGTTTCGAGCATATCTACCATTTTTTTATTTAAAAGATTAATCGTTACACTACCTATGTCATAGGCGCACTGTGTCATAGACGTAAGAATGACAGCAACATACTAAACGAGGTGGAGCCGAGACCTCAAAAAATGGATATTATAGCTAAGCGTATTCCAAAATTAACCCTATTGCTATAGAGCAATGCTATGTTAAATTTCCATAAGCAACAAGCCTTATTTTTGCAATGCCAGCTTCACACCACAAACGGGCTTTATGTTGGATTTGGCTACAGCACAATCTCGGTTTACTTTGGCACGCGCCAAAGATACCAACTAGCCACCGTGCGGTGTGGTGACCATGCTTTGCCAATCTCGGCCATTTCTTTACGCTTAGGTGCAGTTTCTAGTTTTTTAAGGCGTTTGTAACCCGCACACACGCCAAAATCGTCCGCTGGCAGTATATCCATGCGCTGTAGTGTAAACATCAGCATCATTTCCACCGTCCACTGGCCGATGCCTTTTAACGTCACCAAGCGCGCAATTAATACTTCATTTGATAGTGAATCAGCAATGTCGCGTGGTGGTACAAGGCCTGAAATAGCGCCATCGGCAATGCCTTTTAGCGTCTCAATTTTGCGGCCAGAGAACCCGCAAGCACGTAAATCGTCAAACTCATTAGCGATGAGTTCTTCTGGCGTAGGAAATTGACCAAGATGCTGAATGAATTTACCCAAAATGGCGTCGCCCGCTTTTTGGTGTAATTGTTGGTAAGCAACCGCGCGCACTAAAGCCTCATAAGGGTTACGTTCAGCCTTAGGCGTAAATCCGCAAGCGCCAACCGTAGCAATTAGGCTTGCCCAATCATCATCGATAGCGCTGAGAAATTGAGTGGCTTCGGCGTAATATTGTGCGTTAGGCATAGGATGACATTATAAATGGATTTATTCGACAACATGACTGAGCAACATGTGCATATTGCAGACGGCGCAATGTTGTTGCGCAGGTTTGCACTAACAAATGAAGTGTCTTTATTAAATGATTTAAAGTCTATTATTGCAAAATCGCCTTTGCGCCACATGGTCACACCAGGCGGATTTACCATGTCGGTTGCCATGACTAATTGCGGCAAGCTAGGCTGGGTTTCAGATAAAAAAGGTTATCGATACGATGCACTAAACCCTAGCACTGGTGAGCCTTGGCAGGCCATGCCAGAAAGTTTTTTGCAGCTTGCAAATAATGCCGCCGCAGAAGCGGGCTATGCTAATTTTGTGCCCGATGCCTGTTTAATTAATCAATATGAAATTGGGGCGCGCATGAGTTTGCACCAAGATAAAGATGAGCAAGATTTTAGTCAGCCGATTGTTTCGGTTTCACTGGGGTGCGCTGCGACATTTTTGTTTGGCGATTTAAAACGTAGCGATAAGCCCAGAAAAATTTTACTCCAACATGGTAATGTTGTGGTTTGGGGCGGCAAATCGCGTTTGAATTATCACGGCGTTATGCCTCTGCGAACCAATAACCATGAGGCACTTGGGGCATATCGTTTTAACTTAACTTTTAGAAAAGCGGGCTAGTCTGTCATTCTGAGCAAAGCGAAGAATCCATGCCTTAAGAATTATAGCTATTCCATCAAATAATCCGATGCTGACCCCAATCGCACAAAATCGTCATACCGACGAAAGTCGGTATCCAGAGTCTTTTAGCAATAATTGCCAGCTTGCTGGCTTTAGTATTGCTTATCAGTTTTCCTGATAAGTCACTGGATTCCGTGTCAAGCACGGAATGACAAGGTAGGTAGTGGGATTATTTAGCGGAATAGCTATAAATCAAAAGTTCTGGGTTCTTCGTTTTGCTCAGAATGACAGATTGAAGTTATGTAAATCTACAGTTTTAAGGCCGCTTTAATGCGTTTCAAAGTTTGCGTTACAATATTGCCATCTAGCTGGTAATGTTTGTGTAGCGGTTGTTTTACTTCCCAACTTGCTTTCATGCCTGCTGGAAAAGTCACTAAATCGCCTTTGCCAAAGCTAACAGGCGCGCCACCTGTGGGGGTAATGACGCACTCGCCTGCTAAAATATAGGCGATTTCTTGCTCTGGAAATACCCAATCAAACGTGGAAACTTCTTTCTGCCAAGTGGGCCATTTGCTGACACCTAGTGCATCTAAACGAGTTTGGGCGGTGTTGTTTTCTACTGTCACTTTACTTACTAAAATTTGGCGCATATCTTCCCTTTTTTATAAGCCGCTATTTTAACGCATGGTGAGCAAGTCATTGGCAACTATCGTTTAATAAATTAGTCAAATGATTAGACGCATCAACTTTATCTATTGAGTTTGTCCCTATATTTTTTAATGCTCAATAATGAGCTTGAAAGTGGAAAGGTGAACTGTTATGAAAACGCGAAAAATTAACAAAGTGTTAGTGGGCGAGGCTTTGGTGGGCGAAGGCAAGGAGGTTGCGCATGTCGATTTGATTATGGGGCCGCGCGGTAGTGCCGTGGAAACCGCATTTTGCCTAACGTTAACCAATCAAAAGCGCGGCGATAACGCGCTACTAGCATTGTTAGCCCCAAATCTTATGGCGAAACCGGCAACTGTCATGTACAACAAAGTGGATATTAAAAACGCTAAACAAGCGTTGCAAATGTTTGGCGCAGCGCAATGCGGTGTGGCAGCAGCGGTGGCAGATTCTGTGAAAGAAGGCGTAATTCCGATGGATGAGGCGGACGATGTGTTTATTTGCGTCGGCGTGTTTATTAGTTGGGATGCAGAAGATAATGTCAAAATTCAAGATTGGAATTATGAGGCGACTAAAATGGCGATTAGGCTTGCCGTTGCTGGTTTGCCAAGCGCTAAAGAGGTGATTGAGCAAGCACTTACTTCACATCACCCACTCGCTCCACATGATTATAAACAGGAGAAAGTAAACAAACCTCGCGAAGCAGCTTAAAACTGGCATGGCGGATTGCTAACTAGGTAGTAAAATAGCGTTTTTACACCTAGTTGGCATTTTATGCAGGTTAATTTAGCCCAAGCAATTGTATTACTTAAAAGTGGTGGTGTGGTTGCTATCCCCACCGAGACCGTGTATGGCTTGGCGGCAGATGCGACTAATGAAGCAGCTTTGCGACAAGTGTATGCGATTAAGCAACGCCCTGCCGATAACCCGCTGATTGTGCATATTGCTGATGCCAGCCAAGTGAACGATTGGGCGGCGGAATTTCCACCGCTGGCGCAAAAGTTGGCGCAGGCGTTTTGGCCTGGGCCATTTACCTTGGTTTTAAGGGCTAAAGACAGCGTTTCTAACATTGTGCGCGGTAATCAGCCTACAGTGGCCTTGCGCGTGCCAAGTCATCCAACCGCATTACAGCTGCTTAAACAAAGCGGTTTGGCGCTGGCAGCGCCCTCTGCCAATAAATTCACCAATCTCAGCCCAACCACTGCTGCACATGTAGCTACTGGCTTGGGCGAAGCCATTGCGGTATTAGATGGTGGTGCTTGTAAAGTGGGCATCGAATCGACTATTGTGAGCGTTGAAGGCGAGGATTGGCGCATATTGCGTTTAGGCATGGTGAGTGAGGCCAGTATTGAAGCACTTGCTGGTAGACCTGCTTTAAAAAAACAAGTGAATTTAACAAAAGCGCTACCTAGGGTTCCAGGCCAACATTTGCTGCATTATTCACCCAAAACGCCAGTTAAACTGTTTCAATCCCGCGAAGCACTCATTAATTTTGTTAAAACTTCGCAAAAAAGCTGTGCAGCTTTGTTAATGGGTGCCGGTGAATGCCCAAGTTGTCACTATTTGCAATTACCAAATCAGGCCACAGAGGCGGCTGAAGTTTTATATGGCACGCTACACGAGTTAGATGCGTTACAAGTAGAGCAATTACTGGTAGAAATGCCGCCGCGCATGACAGAATGGGCGGCAATTACTGACAGGCTTAGCCGCGCTGCACATGTTTAATTGGTAGGAATTAAATCTTTCACTTGGCTGGAAATGCCGTTTGGCTCAGCCTCACTGGCGATGCCGATTTGATCGCCCTGAAATACCTAGGCATTGGCAGCTAAAGCTTTTGCCCGCTACCACCCACTACGTTAGCATTACCTTGTAGCCGCTCAACCGTGCCTGCAACGTCTGCCGCAGATGCGCTTATGCTTGCGATATACATGCTTGATGACAACAAGTATTTTATACGATTAAATTGGCTGCCTGCGCTTGCTCATTCCTTAAAAAAGGCGTAGTTTATTGATTAATCAAATATTGTTAAAAATGGAGTAAACCATGGATAATAAATATGGTTTAGGTGGTAATAAAGTGGCGACAGAGCACCATGAAACGCACCATAAAACTGTGGTCGTTCATCCTACACATTGCAAGTTTTGCAATAGTCCCAATTTGACATTAAGCCCAAGTATGCATGATCATCTTTGCAATGATTGCGGTGAGTGGCAAAGTGATGTTCCGCCGGGATATTCAACTGGACGTTCTAGTGATTACTAAGCGAGTGATTTTAAAGCACGTTTAATGATTGGCCGCTGGTTTTAGCGCTTCCGTAAATTCTGCATCCAATTCGCCATTAATAGCTTTTAGCGCAACACGCAATTTCTCTACATCACCAGCCTTACCAGCCCGATTAGCCATCAGCCCAAGCTCAATTAGCGTTGCCACATGTTGTGGATGCAGGTTAAGGGTTTTTTGAAAGTATTGGTTAGCCTGAGTTAAATCACCTAGATTTTCTTCTGCCACACCCGCATAAAAAAAGGCTTCTGGGTTAGTTGGTTCTTCGGCAATCCATGCTTGCGCCACTATTTTCAGATCTGCCCATTTTTCATTTTGATACGGCAAAACAACGCGCATAAAAAATGGACGTTGCAACTCTGGCGCATCCCAAAAAGGCAGCTCGTTGGTATTAAGCGATGCTATGTAAGGCGCGTTCAGTAAGGCTTTTATCCACTTTACAGGCATGTTATAAAAATAGGCTCCACCACGCCCTGGGCTTTTAAAGGTACTCAGCGCAACCAATTTACCCTCAGCATCAAATACTGGGCTGCCACTCGCCCCCATGACGAAAGAGGCATCTGTACGTACAATTTGGCTATCGTCTAAGGGGTACAACGCTTTGATTTTGCCATAAGTGGATTGCGTCTTGGGCGCCCCACCTGGAAAACCTATTGAAAATATAGCTTGCTCAATTTTTAAGTTTTCAGAATCACCCAGTGCAACAGGGTTAAGCTCAAGATACTGAAAGCGTAAAATACAAATATCGTGCTTCCAATCCGCTTTCATGGTATCTGGCACAAAACTTTCGCCAAATTTACTAATTTTTACACCTGTAGCGTTGGCAATGACATGGCAGTTGGTAGCGACTGAATCTTTGCCAATGACCACGCCCGTGCCAACCCCATGCCCGCCAGATTTGGTAGCAACATGCACTTTAACTACAGAGGCTTTAAGCTTGAATACCAGCTCGTTATTGGGTTGTGCGCTTAGCGCGGGTTGAGAGAGAATTAAAGTAAACAAAGCTAAAATAGAACGCATATAAGTACTTTCTTTTAAAGGACTAAGTTAAAGATCTTGGTTAAGTGACAGCTACTTAAAACAATAATTCTTAATTCGGGCTAGACAGTTTGCCAAATTTAATGCTTTTTGTGTGTGACAATCCTCACAAAGCTTGTAAAATGTCGATTCTTTAGTTCAAAAACAAAAGTTTTAAATTAAATTATGCTGATTCAATCGTACATTGCCGATATTTCCACCCCTACAGGTGTGATGCGCACCTACGTGCATCGCCCAAAAGAAGATGATGCTAATCGGCATAAAAAATTCCCTGCAATCCTATTCTACTCCGAAATATTTCAGCAAACTGGTCCTATCGCACGCGCGGCTTGCTACTTGGCTGGGCAGGGTTATGCTGTCTTTGTGCCAGAAGTGTTCCATGAGCTAAACCCAATTGGTACGGTGCTGGGCTACGATGATGCGGGTCGCGTAAAAGGCAACACAGATAAAGCCAGCAAAGATGTGCAGGGTTATGACACAGATAATAGCGCGCTAATTGAATGGCTAAAAACGCAAACATGGTTTAACGGCAACGTGGGCGCAATGGGCTTTTGCATTGGCGGACATTTGGCTTTTCGCGCGGCTTTGCAGCCAGAAGTGTTAGCAACAGCTTGTTTTTACGCCACCGATTTGCACACCAATATTATCCCCAATCAACCTAATCAGCACAGTATGGATAGGCTGGCCGACATCAAGGGCGAGCTAATGATGATTTGGGGCAAGCAAGACCCCTATACGCCAGTGGCGGATCGATTAATGTTGTATCAAAAATTGACGGATGCCAATTTAAATTTTACTTGGCATGAGTTTAATGGCCTGCATGCGTTTATGCGCGATGAAGATGCGCGCTATGATGCGCAGCTAGTTTCAATAGGCAACCAATTAGCTTTGCAAATGTTTAGCAGAGTTTTATAGTGTGAATAGTAAAGTAATACCACGCAATAACTGTACGAAACCTTTTACGAAACCTTGGCCAAAAGCCTAAGTTTTATTTTTAAATTACCTATTTAAGAGAGCTATATGACTACAAAAAATGCTGATATTGGCCTAGTTGGCCTAGCAGTGATGGGACAAAATCTTGCCCTGAATATTGCCGATCACGGCTATACCATTGCGGTTTACAACCGTGACCCTAAAAAAATGACTAACTTTATTAATGAATGCAAAGCAAATGAGCCTTCGCACGCTAATGTGGTGGGTCATGCCGATTTGGCTTCTTTCGTGCTCAGCATTAAGCGCCCGCGCAAAATTGTGTTGCTGGTAAAAGCAGGCAGCGCGACCGATGTAACGATTAATGCGTTACTGCCGTTTTTAGAGGAAGGCGATATTATTATCGACGGCGGCAATTCATTATGGACAGAAACTATTCGTCGCGAAAAAGAGTTGGCGGTAAAAGGCATTGATTTCATCGGTTCTGGTGTCTCTGGTGGCGAAA
>JAYVRE010000346.1:0-3276 GCA_043776535.1 Methylotenera sp.
GTGCCTGATTCGGCAGGCGTTCCAGCGAGTGTGGCCGCGCACACTTTAACGCTGGAATATAATAATACACAGCAACTCAAAGACTTATTCGACAAAATGGGCGACGAAATCGCCTGCGTGATTATCGAACCAGTGGTTGGTAATATGAATTTAATTGTGCCTAAAATAGAATTTTTACAAACGTTACGTGCGCTGTGTACCCAACACGGTACGGTGTTGATTTTTGATGAAGTAATGACAGGTTTTCGCGTAGCTTTGGGTGGAGCGCAGGCTTTGTATAACATCAAACCAGACATGACAACGCTAGGTAAGGTCATCGGCGGCGGCTTGCCTGTGGGTGCGTTTGGTGGCCGCAAAGATATTATGCAATGCTTGGCACCTGTGGGCAAAGTGTATCAAGCAGGCACGCTGTCAGGCAATCCTGTCGCAGTAAGTGCTGGTTTAAGCACGCTCAAATTAATTCAAGCACCAGGTTTTCACGATAAACTAACAGCGCAAACTAAAAAACTCATGGATGGCATGATACAAGCCGCCAAACAAGCAGACGTGCCATTTAACGCGCAAAGCGTGGGCGGAATGTTTGGGCTATATTTTATGGAAAACTGCCCTAGTTCGTACGCAGAAATGATGCAATCCAACAAAGAACACTTCAACAAGTTCTTCCACAGCATGCTTGATAGCGGTATCTACCTTGGCCCATCAGCTTTCGAGGCGGGTTTTGTGTCGGCAGCGCATTCTGACGCAGATATTGCGGTTACGATCGAGGCGGCGAAAAAAGCGTTTGCAGACTTAACTTAAGCTGCTGTAGTAGATTGGCATAAATGTTATGCTAATTAAATGAAGCTAGGATTTCTTACAGATAATGGATGCTAAAAATTAATACTACAGTCCAATATCTGCTATTTAAATTAATGGTACAAACTCCGTCCAGTGCCCAGAGCCATCATCTTGGCCGCCCCAGTTGTTCATTTCAAACAGCCTCCCATTGATAGCCCGCCCTATAACGGTTATAGTATCTCTAACAAGAAATAATAATCGTTGTAAAAAGGAAGGATTAAGCAATGGCTGAGCTTCGTCCGGTGCTTATCATCATTGATGATGACCCGCTCATTACAGATACCTTGCATTTTGTGCTAAGCAAACACTTTGAAGTGTGCGTGGCAGATTCGCGTACACAAGCTAAAAGTTTGTTGCGCCAGCTTGATGCACCACCAGCATTGGCTTTGGTCGATTTAGGCCTGCCGCCTATGCAACATAAGCCTGACGAGGGCTTTAAAATGATTGGTGAGTTGCTTGCGCATTCACCCAGCATGAAAATTCATGTGCTTTCTGGCCAAAGTGACGATGTGAATGTGAAGCACGCGCTGGCGTTAGGCGCGCTAGATTTTATTCCAAAACCTTGCGATGTTGATAAGCTTAAAGAGCTACTTTTAAGCTCGTTAAAAGTACAAAGTGTAGAGCTTAGCGAAACCCGGCCTAAGCCTGAAGAAGACAAAAATGGCGGCATGATAGGCGAGAGTTTGCCCATGCAAACACTCATTACGCAAATTCGCCAATTTGCCGATTCACCTTTCCCGGTGTTGATTGAGGGTGAATCTGGCAGCGGTAAAGAGCGCGTGGCCAGCAACTTTCACCGCTTTAGCAAGCGTATTAAACAGCCTTATTTGTCTATTAATTGTGCGGCTATTTCGCCCATGTTGGCAGAATCTATACTGTTTGGTCATGCCAAGGGCGCGTTTACTGGTGCCAATACGGCCAACGCGGGTTATTTTGAAGATGTAAATGAAGGTACGCTTTTCTTGGATGAAATTGGCGAGTTGCCCTTAGAAATGCAGGCCAAATTGTTGCGTGTGCTAGAAAACGGCGAATACACACGTGTGGGTGAAACGCAAGTGCGCAAGAGCAAAGCGCGCGTGGTGGCGGCAACCAATCGAGATTTGCGCGCAGAAGTGCGCGCAGGTAACTTTAGGTCTGATTTGTATCACCGTTTGGGCGTATTTGCGGTTAGGGTTCCGCCCTTGCGCGATTTAGCGGAAGATAGCCTGATTTTGCTCGACCATTTCAATACGTTTTATGCGCGCGAAACTGGCGAGAAAATTTTCAAATTAGATGATAAAGCTAAATCGCGCTGGTTAAGCTACCACTTTCCAGGCAATGTGCGCGAGCTGCGCAATATTATTATCCGCCTTATCGCCAAATATGCTGGTCAAACCGTTAACGAGATTCAGCTATCCGCCGAGATGGATTTATCGCGTCATAACGAGGTGGATGGCGCGCCCGCTATCAGTAATAATGGCGATTTATCGAGCTATGCGCTGCAACATTTGCAAAACGAGGCCAATGTGAGCTTAGATCAAGTGCTGAAATCGTGGGAAAAAGCCTATGTGGATGCCGCTATGCGCATTACGCATGGCAATTTAAGCCAAGCGGCTAAAATGCTGGGCATTAATCGCACTACCTTATACAGCCGCATTCAGCTACAAGAAGAGAATTAATTTAAGCCAATGTATTATGCACACTTTGGCTTAAAAGAGCCGCCTTTTAAAATCACCCCAAATACCGAAGTTTTTTATACAGGGGGTAATCGCGGCGCGGTGCTAGATGCCTTGATTTACGCCATTAACAGCGGTGAAGGTATTGTTAAAGTGGTGGGCGAAGTGGGCAGCGGCAAAACCATGTTGTGCCGCATGTTGCAAGCCATGTTGCCCGACAAAATCGAGAGCATTTACCTCGCCAACCCGAGTGTTGCACCACAAGACGTGTTGCACGCCATTGCCTTTGAATTACAGCTAAAATTACCCAAAAACGCAGACCGATTAAAGGTGATGCAAGTGCTGCAAACGCACCTATTGGCGCGCCATGCGGCGGGCAAGCAAGTGGTGATTTTTGTAGAAGAAGCGCAAGGCATGCCGCTGGCAACTTTAGAAGAAATTCGCCTGCTTTCTAACCTAGAAACGAAGCACGATAAACTATTGCAAATTGTGTTATTCGGCCAACCAGAGCTGGATGAAAACCTTAATCAAACCAATATTCGACAACTGCGTGAGCGTATTACGCATAGCTTTAATTTAGCACCTTTGCAAACAAAAGAAATCGGTGAGTACCTCATTTTTAGGCTACGAGCGGCAGGTTATTTTGGGCCACATTTGTTCTCGAATGCGGCCATTTCAAAAATAGCCACCTCCGCGCTAGGCCTTGTGCGGCGGGTGAATATCTTGGCAGATAAATCATTACTGGCAGCGTTCGCAGATAATGAATATCAAGTGACCCCAAAAC
>JAYVRE010000347.1:0-3265 GCA_043776535.1 Methylotenera sp.
ATGCCAACATCCACTTCGTCAAAAATCATGCACGGAACTAAATTTTGGCTGGCTGTTGTCACGTGTAGAGCCAGACTGATTCTTGAGAGTTCACCTCCAGAAGCCACTTTATTCAATGGCTTAGATTCTACGCCTGCATGACCTGCCACTAAAAATTCCACCGTTTCTAAACCATGCGCTGAAGCCTCGCAAGCAGCTAAAGCCACATCAAACTTACCGCCGCCTAAAGAAAGCCGTTGCATTTCAGCGCTGATTTTTTGACTTAATGTTTTGGCAGCAACGTGACGGTTGACGCTTAACTGTTTAGCGTATGTTTGATAATCTTCCAGCGCTTCTGCTTCCAATTTTGCTAATGCGCCGTCGTTGGCAAAGCTTTCCAGCTCGATCATACGTGCTAAATCGGTGCTTAATAAATCCGTCAAATCCTCTGGTTTAATGCGATATTTTCGCGCGGTGTTGTGAATGGCTTGGATGCGATTTTCCACCTCTGCAAGCCGCGCTGGATCTAGCTCTGCCCGCTGCAAATAGCGGTTCAACGCGCGACTAGCTTCCTCTAATTGAATGATGGCAGAATCCACGCCATCTGCGGCTTCTTTCAGTTGTGCATCAATTTCCACCAAACCAATCAGCTTGTTTTGCACTTGTGCCAATAAAGAAATCGCCGCTGGTTCATTTTCATCTATCAGCGCAATGCAAGCTTCTAAGCCACTTAACAAGCTAGCACCGTTAGCGAGGCGATGATGTTCTTGCTGCAAATCTTGCCATTCTTCCGTAGAAAAATTGAGCTGTTTTAGCTCGCGTGTTTTATCGCGTAAATCAGCCAATTCATCCGCAAAAGCGGCGGAATTTTTCTCGATCTCTAAACGCTGACGATTTAAGCCAGCCCAGGTTTTATATCGCTTAACGACTTGGTTTGCTAATTCACCACTTAAACTAAACTCATCTAAAATTTGCCGTTGCGTGTTGGTTTTTAGCAGCGAGTGATGTGCGTTTTGGCTGTATATATCTACCAATAGTTCGCCTAAATCTTTAAGTTGCCCAATAGTCACCGAAGTGCCATTAATAAAGCCGCGACTACGACCATCGGCATATATCACACGCCTAATCACTAGCACTGGCGCGGCTTCCATGGAATTGTTGTTTAACTCGTTCTCGGCCAGCCAAGTTTTAGCTGATTCATTCATTGAAAAAGTCGCGCTGATGTCGGCTTTCTCAGCGCCTTTGCGCGTCACTTCGCCTTCATTACGTGCGCCTAAAGCCAAAGACAACGCGTCAATAAGAATGGATTTACCCGCACCAGTTTCGCCAGTAAGCGTGGTAAATCCGCCCGAAAATTCTAAATCGAGCGTTTCGACAATGATGAAATCACGAATGGAGAGGCTTTGTAACATGTTTAAACTTTAACCCCAGTTTAACTTGTTGCGCAGCATATCAAAATAGCAGTATTCACTCGGATGCAGCAATGTGATTTGTTGCGCGGCGCGTTGTACCAACACTTTGTCACCAAGCTCTAAATCTAGCTGAAACTGACCATCGTAGCTCACATGCGCTTCATCAATGTGTACTAATCTCACTTCAATTTTGCTGGCGGCGCTTACGGTAATAGGCCGATTGCTTAAGGTGTGCGGGCTAATTGGTACTAGCGCAATGGCATCTAAATTGGGGTGCAAAATCGGCCCGCCAGCAGAGAGTGAATACGCGGTAGTACCCGTAGGTGTGCTTAAAATAAGGCCGTCAGAGCGTTGTTTGTGTACAAATTTTCCGTCCACTTCTACTTCTAACTCTATCAAGCGTAAGCCGCTTTTTATGACCACATCGTTAAGCGCAACACCCTGGTAAATTTGCTTGCCAGCGCGACAAACATCTGCCGTTAATAACATGCGCGTTTCGGTTTGATGCTTGCCCGCTAAAATTCTATCTATAGCCGCTAGCATATGTTCAGCACGTAAATCGGTTAAAAAGCCAAAGCGGCCGCGATTGATACCCACCAATGGCACATTAAAATGCATGAGTGTTCTAGCCACGCTTAACATGGTGCCATCGCCACCCATCACAATCGCTAAATCGACTTTATTGCCGATTTCTTCTAAACTTGCGGTATTAAAACCAGTGAGCTCGGCATGTTGTGCGGTATTTTTTTCTAACCAAACTTTAATATTTTTTGCTGCTAAATGGCGCGCCAAATCAGCTAAATCAGTTTGCATTTGCTGCAAAGCTGAGCTATTCATATATTTGCCGATAATGGCGATGGATTTAAATAGTTGAGACATGCCAGTATTAAATCATAGATAGGCCATTTGAAAAAGCAAGCTATAATAATTACGCACAAATAAGCTGAAACTTACATGAAAGCTTACAAAATAAGATTAGCTTTAAATGACCCACATTCACATTAAAATGGTTAGAATGTTTTTTTGGCTTTATTTAACTCAACCCAGGACTTAAACATGAAAAAACTACTACTTGTATTGGCTTTAATGCCAATTTCTACTTTTGCAAAAGACCCTGTCAAAATTACTGGCCTAAAAACGCCAGAATCTGTGATACAAGCTAAAGATGGCAATATTTATATCTCTGAAATTAACGAGTTTGGCAAAGATGGTGATGGTCAAATTAGCAAAGTAGATAAAAACGGTAATGTGACAGTATTCGCCACTGGCATGGATGACCCAAAAGGCTTGGCCATGATAGGCGATAAATTATATGTTGCCGATAAAAACAAGGTGCTAGAAGTGAATAAAGACGGCACCTGGCAAGTATATGGCGCACAAATGGCTTTCCCTGGCACACCTGTTTTTTTAAATGATATTGAGGCCGACAAACTGGGCAATTTGTATGTTAGCGACAGTGGCGATTTAAAATCTGGTGGGCAAATTTACAAAATTGCCAAAGGCGGTGCGCCGATTACAGTGGTAGCAGATAGTAAAAACCCTGATATTTTGGCCCCAAATGGCTTGCTGTTTGAAGGTAGAAACAATTTACTTTCGGTCGATTTTGAAAGTGGTATTTTATACCGTGTTAATTTAAGCACAGGCGCTACTACCAAGCTAGCAACGGGCTTTGGCGGCGGTGATGGCATGGTAAAAACTAAAGCAGGCAAAATTTATATTAGCGATTGGAAAGCTGGCAAGGTATATAAAGTGGCTGCGGGTAAAGCACATGTTATAAAAGAAGGTTACCAAGCGGCGGCGGATATTGCGCTGACTAAAGACGAAAAATTTATTATGGTGCCCGATATGAAAGCAGGCGAGTTAGATTTTATTCC
>JAYVRE010000348.1:0-3262 GCA_043776535.1 Methylotenera sp.
TCACCCGCTTTTAAGCCCAAATTCACATTCTCGGTTTTTACATTGGCGAGCTTAAGCCAGCCAATTTTGGCCTCGCCTGTGGCATTCAACTTTTTTAGCGCGCTCAAATCTATAAGCGTGTCACCAGTGCTTTTAGCGCTAGTTTTGGTGATATATTTGTCGGCATCAAGCCTATCAATTTTTATATCAAAATTGTAAATGGGGTTGCTAAATTGGCTAATGCCCACATTGGCATTAATTTGGCTATCATCCACTTTAGCAATGAGCGGGTTAAGTTGCAGTTTTTGACCATCGGCTTTGAGCCCAACTTTAAGGTTGGATATTTGATATTTATCGTATTTCAAACTACCAATACGCAAATTGCCATCGACAAGCAAGGTTTTTAGTCCGCTTAAACTGCTGTCTTCACTCGAATTGTTAGTTTTAGAGACATCGCCAGCAGCCGCATATCTATTGGCATCTAGGGCGTCTATATCTAAGTCAAACAAATACTTAGGCTTGTTAAATTGCGTTACTGTAAAGCTACCCTTTACTTGGCTGTCATCTACCTTGGCACTCAGCGGGTTGAGACTTAACTTTTCACCATCCGCATTTAGATTAATATTAACGTTAGAAGCTTTGGTTTTGCCATATTTCAGGCTACCAATACGAATCCTGCCATCGGCATTAAGTGCTTTAAGGGCGCTTAAATCGAGTGGCTTGGCAGCATCTTTTTTTGCGCTCAAATCAGCCACCACGTATTTATCTAGGTCAACGCTATCCACATCTAAATCAAAAGTATAAAGCGGCTTTGCAAAATTACTAATGCCAAAGTTGCCTTTAATTTGGCTGTCGTCCACTTTTACATTCAGCCCGCTCAAGGTGAGCTTGCTGCCATCGGCTTTTATGCCAACATTAAGGCCAGATACGCGGTACTTGTCGTAAATCAAGCTAGCCACACTCAATTTACCATCCAGCGTCATATTTTTAAGGGCACTCATGTCGCCAGATTTGTTATTAGTCTTGCCAATACTTTTGCTTGATGCGGTCGATTTCCCCAGCAGTTTATTCAAATCTAATTTATCGGCGTTTAAATTAAATTTGATGTTTATGGGTTGAATATTAGTCTTAAAGCCACTCACGCTAACATCGCCGTCCAGCTTGGTTTCAGCCATGTTCAGGCTAAACTTACTATTGGCCAGCTCCTTTTTAATATCGGTATGTGCGCCCAAACTAAACGTACCTTTCATGCCGCCATTGGGCAAGCTGGGGTCTTTAACATCTAAATTGCCAGCAAGTTTTGGAATATCAAAAATCAGGTTTTCGATATCGCCGCTAAAAGGTGAAGAGAACCTGCCAGTGACCGTGCGCTTGCCTTGCACGGCAGATAAATCGCCAGTTATGCCAGAGCTTTGCAGCGCCTTGGGCGAGCCCTTCATGTCGGCTAACACCATATTGGCTTTGAAAATATCGCCCGCTTTTTCTTGGCTTAAGCTAACCGTGACTTTTTTGCTGGAAATTTCATTTTTTAAAATAGTAAGCGCAGGCGCGCTTAAATCGATGCTTTGTTTAGCGCCATCAAAGTTGCCAGAAGCCACAAATTTAAGGCTATCAACTAAAAATTCCTTGAGTTCTGGCTTGGCATCTACATCACCACTGGCTTTAACATCCATGCCAGTGCCACCCAATAAATCACCCATCATGTGGCTATCTAAGCCCTTGACCTTGAAATGCTTGGTTTCAGGGTCTATAAAGAAATTACCTTTGAGAGTGGCGATTGCAGCTATTTTTGGTTGGTTGGCAGTCAAGGTGAAATCTGTTTCTAAATCAACAGGTTCGGCCAAGGCGATATGGCCAGATTTCATATTTAACTTGCTTATATTATATTTTGCGCCTGTGCTTTCATCCGTGTATATCACTTCAGAATTACTCACATTAACGCCGTCAATATCAAATTTAATTTTTCTATCTTGTTCCTCTTTACTTAGCAAGTCGGCAAAATTAAACTTGCCGTCTTTGTATTTCAACACATTGGCTTTTGCTCCATCGACATAAACCGTATCAACTACTAGCACTTTTCTAATTAAAGGCATCACAGCCAGCGACACTTTTACGCTATTCACAGAAGCGAATACGGTATCGGATTGATGCTCAGAGATGGATACTTTGCCAAGATTGGCGCCAATTTTTGGCCAAAAGCTTAAATTGATGTCGCCCTCAATAATAAGTGTGCGCTCTTTTTTATCTTTGACGAGTTTGATTATCTCGTCTTTATAGTCATTAGGGTTAAAGGTTGCAGCAAAATATCCAGCGACCAACAGCGCCAAAATAATGATGCCACCGATGCCATAGAGCGTGTATTTAATTAGTTTAGGCATAATGTTTCTCGTTACAATTTGAGTGTTATTTTAGCACCGAAACTGGACAACATTTTGGTTTATGGATTTAGATATGCGCTTTGGAATTAATAGCTTAGCAGGTAATTTACAAATAATAGAGCAGTACAATCGATCCGAAAATTATACGATACCAAGCAAAGCCAATAAAATCATGGTTGGCGACAAAGCGAATGAGCACTTTAATAACCAGCAATGCAGACAAAAACGCGGTAATAAAACCTACTATAAACATGGGAAAATCGGTACCGTTAAGCAGATCCCAGCTATTCAGCAAATCATAGCCAGTAGCTGCAAACATAATGGGAATCGCCAAGAAGAATGAAAACTCGGTGGCGGTTTGACGCGTTAAGCCAAACACCATACCCCCTAATATGGTTGCGCCCGCGCGTGAAACGCCTGGCACCAGCGCCAGCGATTGAGCCAAGCCAATTTTTAACGCTTGACTAGCGCTGATAGCTTCAATCTGATGCGTACTAGAATGGCTGGTATATTTTTCGATATATAGTATAGCGAAACCACCCACAATTAAGGCAATTGCCACAGTAATAGGCGAGAATAAATAGGCTTTGATGAAATCGTGAAATAGCAAGCCCAGCAAGGCTGCGGGTAAAAATGCGATGATTAGATTTAACACAAAGCCTTGTGCAGAGGCATCATTTCTCATGTGTGTTAGGGTGTTAAAAAGTCGCTTTCTAAACTCAAAACACACTGCTAAAATCGCACCAAGTTGAATCACAATTTCAAATATTTTGCCTTTGTCATCGTTAAAATTGAGTAAATCGCCCACAATAATTAAATGCCCAGTGCTGCTAATTGGCAAAAATTCCGTTGCGCCTTCCACCAAGCCTAAAATAAAAGCTTTGAATAAGAGTATTAAATCCATG